>JBFFMG010000121.1:0-9443 GCA_041554215.1 Labilibaculum sp. | reverse complement strand
GATACACGAAATTAGGAATTGATGACATTCTATCGGCTACTATAAATAGTGGCACTCATAGAGAATAAAAAAGCCACACAGATAATCTTATTAGTATGGCTTTTGTTTAATTCAAAATAGCCATTGAATGGCTCTGCTCTATTTCCTGAGAAAATCGTGTAAAGAAAATACCATTTTATTATCATGAGGTTCGGAACGTGTAAAGAAAATACGTTTTTCTTTACACGTTATCCACCTTATTTAAATTTTTGGCACATTTTTTAATTAAGTTATAGGCTTATTTAAAATTTTGATTGATTTTTAAGTAGTATCCCATAAAGTGTGTAAGTAAAGTTATTCTGATTTTTTCGGAGCCCTTTTCTAGCTCAAGAAAAAAATTGGAAATAACTTTACGTAAGTCTCATATTAAAAGCACACTTATTATGGAACCAAAAGATTTATTGACCGATGAAATTTTAAAGCAATTTAAAACAGGGAAAGAGCTAAATGACTTTCTTCAATAGGTTCAAAAGCGAGGCATTGAGAAAATGCTGGAAGGGGAACTTGATGATCATTTAGGCTATGAGAAGCACGAAAAGGCCATAGCCAATAACTCCAGAAACGGCTATGGAACAAAGAAAGTGCGAACAAGTCTGGGAGAGTCTGAAATAATCGTACCCCGCGATAGGGATGCCAGTTTTAACCCGATGATTGTTCCCAAGCGAGGCAGTATGATTGAAGGTCTGGAAAATATCATCGTATCGTTTTATGCCAAGGGAATGAGCAATAGCGACATTGAACGACAAATTCGGGAGCTCTACAATTTTGATGTTTCTACTAGTACGATATCCCGTATTACCGACAAAGTAGTTGGAGATATTGTGGCTTGGCAAAACCGTCCGTTGGAACCGGTTTATCTGATCGTTTGGATGGATGGTATCGTCTTTAAGGTGAGGGAGAACTCTAAGATCATCAACAAAACCATTTACATTGCCGTAGGACTTCGAAAAGATGGACGCAAAGAAATTTTAGGATTATGGCTGGGTAAAAATGAATCCTCAGCCTACTGGATGAGTGTTTTAACAGATATGAAAGCTCGTGGACTTGAAGATATACTGATTACCGCAACAGATAATTTAAATGGATTTACCGATACCATTCGCAACGTATTCCCACAAGCTACTACTCAAATCTGTGTGGTTCATCAAATCCGAAATACCTGCAGGTACGTTGTATGGAAAGATAAGAAGGAGTTTACAATGGACATGAAACTCATTTATGGTGCTCCGACTAAAAGTGCTGCAGAGGTTGCCTTGGAGGATTTTGCCAACAAATGGAATTCAAAGTATTCCTATGCGGTAAAGAGCTGGCGGGAGAATTGGGAAGAACTGACTGCTTTTTTTGAATTTCCTCTGGAGATCAGAAAAATTATTTATACCACCAATTTAATCGAGAATCTGAATGGTAAAATCAGAAAGTACACCAAGAATAAATTATCTTTTCCTTCTGATGATGCAGTAATGAAATCAGCCTATCTGGCCACAAGGGAAGCGACCAGAAAATGGACGATGCCGATCCAAAACTGGGGAGTGATACTCAATCAGTTTTTAGCTATATTTGAAGAAAGGGTCAGACTTAACTAAAGTCTAACCCTGGAAATATCACTTACACACTTTGCGGGACAGTGTCTATAAAATTGAGAAAGTGTTTAACATTTTTTCTCAATTTTGTTTCTTAATAAAGCGAACTAATAAAAAGATACCTTTTAAACCAAACCATTTTTTACTGCCACATACCGAATGAAAAACTTTGAGAGTTCTGTTAGAAATGTTTTTCAGGAAGCATTTCAATACTTTTTAAATAAATCATTCGATATTCGAGTAGGTGAATATCGAAGGGTTGTGCTAATGCAGATTACTATTTTTCTGATTATCTCTACCCTTTTGATTATTAAACCAATTGTTAATTCTCTATTTCTTTCCTCATTCGGTTATTCTTATCTGCCAACAGCATTCATTATTGTATCCATATTTGCGGTAGCCATTTCCCGCTTGTATTCTCGTCTGCTATCGAAATATGCATTCGATAAAATTATGACCCGAACTCTTTTGATTTCAGTCATTACCCTGTTTTTATTTGGATTGCTACTTCGTTTAAACATTCTTGTACAAGTTGTTCTATTACTATTTTATGTGTGGGTAGCCCTCTTTGCCGTAGTATCCTCATCGCAATTTTGGGTATTAGCCAATATCGTTTTTAATGCACGAGAGGCCAAACGTGTTTTTGGTTTTATTGGTGCAGGCGCAATTGCAGGTGGCATTTTCGGGGGTTATCTTACATCCATTATGGCACCGCTAATTGGTAGTGAAAATCTTATTTTCTTAAGTATGATGGTTTTGCTGCCAAGTATTTGGATTACTAAAAAGATTTGGGCTGAACGAGATAGCGATCAACAGCGAGTGCAACAACAAAAAGTTAAGGAGGAGATTCTGCCTGAGAACCCCTATCAACTGATTAAAAACTCTCGGCATTTAAGTCTAATGGCAGGCATCATTGGCGTTAGTGTAATTGTCGCTAAATTGGTTGATTATCAATTTAGTGCAATAGCCTCTATTTCCATTCCAAACCCAGATAAACTGACAGCCTTTTTTGGTTTTTGGTTTTCTAATTTTAACCTTTTATCCCTATTTATTCAGCTATTTTTAACAAGGCGCGTAGTAGGTGTTTTTGGCGTAGGAACTTCATTACTCATATTGCCTGTCGCCATCTTTTTTGGGGCTCTTAGCATGTTGTTTTTTCCTGTTCTGGGAGCAGCAATATTCATTAAATTGTGTGATGGCAGTTTAAAGCAGTCGCTGAATAAATCGGCAACCGAATTGCTGGCTCTTCCCATACCTCTCGAAATTAAAAGTAAAACCAAATCGTTTATTGATGTTACTGTAGATAGTGTAGCCTCAGGAATTGGAGGTTTGCTTTTATTTTTTCTAGTTAATGGATTTCACCTTTCTACAAATTGGATCAGTTTAATGATTATTGGTTTACTTATTCTTTGGATCTATTTTGCCTTGCAGGTAAGAAATGAATATTTGAAATCATTTAAACTAAAAATCAGTAAAAAAATCAGTCGGAAAAAGGCAATTAAAGATTCGGAAACAAGCGAATCGGTTATTGGCAATTTATTAAAACAACTGGAAGGTGCAACAGAAAATCAATTACTTTACATTATTCAAAAAACACGAGAAGTACCACGGGAAGAGTTTTATTTGCCTCTTAAAAATTTACTCTCGCACGAGTCGGGAAAAATAAGAGCCGAGGTAATTACCAATCTTAAATTCTATTTAAACCACAACCTTTCCGGTGATATGGTTCTTCTTGTAAAGGATGAGCAACAGGAGGTTCGTGTGAATGCTTTTGAATATTTAATGGCTTTAGCTCCGGGTAATCGGGTAAAAATGATCGAATCGTACCTCGAGCATAAGGACATAAAAATACGCGAATCAGCTTTAATTGCTCTGGCGATGGAGACCCGGGGAAATCAGGAACTACAAAACTGGTTTTCTTTTGGAGATCGCTTGCAAAATCGTATTCAGCAAATGAATGAAACTGAAGATCTGAACGAAAGAAATGAATTGTATCAACATGTTATTAAAGTAATTGGTGTATCGTGTGCAACAGGTTACTTTAGTTATTTACAAAATGCTTTTAACAACGAAAGTGATGAAATTGTTAGTAAAGCAATTGAAGCGGCAGGAATATCAGCACATCCTCAATTTGTAAGTGTTTTGGTCAAATTCTTAGATAATAAAACGTTTTTTCGAGTAGCCCAAACAGCTTTAGCAAATTATGGAAGTCAGGTTTATCCAGTTTTTATCGAATTAATTAGAAATGATAAGATTGATGTTGAAGTGGTTCGGAGTCTTCCCGCAATTGCCCATAAAATAAACAGTCAAAAATCAATAGATTTCCTATTCTCTCTGCTAAACTTTGAGGATTACATGGTTCATTTGGAAAGTTTGAAGGCACTTACAATTATCAAACAAAACTTCCCACATCTGCACTTTGATAAAAAGCTCGTTATGAGCAGAATTGTTGAGGAAATACACCTGTATCAAAATAGTTTGATGGTGCTCAACTCTAAATTTATTACCAGCAATGACAATCAACCTGAACACCTGGAAGTTATTGATGCTCGGAATAGCTTGATTAGTATACTGGAACGTAGGTTAGATGGCAGTCTGGAACGTATTTTCCGACTGTTAGAGCTTCAATATCCACCCGAAGATATCCTAACTGTTTACAAAGGGATTCAAAGCGACAAGGATGATCTTAGAATGAATGCGGTTGAATTTTTAGACAATTTACTGGAAGCCCGCTTGAAAAAAATATTAATTCCGGTACTGGAAACAGCTATTCTAAATAGCATGTCCGAACCTGTATTCAGCTTATTTGCTGAAAAAGAACCCGACGAATTTGGGTGCTACAGCCTTCTTTTGGAAGGTGTTGATGTAAAACTCAAATTAGCCGTGTTCTATTTATTGGAGCAGCTTGCTGATCCAAAATTTTTACCTCTTGTTCAAACTTATTTAAATGCCGAAAACAGTAAAATACGATCGTTTGCCGAAAAAGCGCAACAGGCAATGCTTCCAAACTAATTGGGAACCAGATGAATTACTTTTTACGAATTAAATCGTCGATACTACTGCCCAAGCCCATATGATCGAGATTCGAATTCTTTTTTAAAACATTTGTCATTAAAATAACCATATAAGTTGTACCATCGGGTTGTTCAACAATTACTACAGAATTCATATAATTCTTGACATTCCCCATGTATTTTTTGCAGGTAAATCCCTCTTCGGGCTTGCATTGATACAAACTGCCTGATTTAAAATAGATAGCCGCATTAGTCAATCGTGACGATGAGCCGTAACGAATGCGTCGATCGGTCATGTACATCAATCGTTTAATTTCCAAACTAGACTTGGTATCAACAATTTTACCGCGTTCCAGAGCAATCAGAAATTTCATAAGACCTTTTGGACTGCCAATACTACCTCCTTCACCAGGAACAATTTTTTTTGCTCCCTGTGTAAACATGCTCCCCAATCGCCATTCTTCTTCGGAAATTCCAATTTTTTGTAATGGCTCATTCACAACAGCTGTTGCCATTTTCATCAAACTAGTCCTTGGTGTTGTCTTAAAATAATCGCTTGCCTGCTCTTCGGTAAGACAAGCGTATGTTGAACCATAAGCACGCATAAGCATTGCCTCACGCCAAACGATGCTGGCCGCACCATTATTACTTACTGATAGCATATGATCAACCCACTCGTACAAAGTAAAAACATCCTGCTCCTTTACTGTTCTCTTAAAAAAACCATTGGTGATGGTATCGAAAAAGGGAACCGTATGCTCATCGTAATTTCCCCAGGTACCCGCTTTAACCGAACGTGATTTCAACAGCTCTATTCTATCTTCGTACGAGTCGGGGTATATTTGTTCCAACTCATTAAAAAGAGCTGCAACAATTGCCAATTTACCAACACTTCCGGGTTGGAATCCTTTTGTTTCTTGTCGGCATGCATACCGTATTTTTCTTCCCTTTGTGATATCAAGAATGGCTACAGAATAGCTTTCGTGCAGATTGGGAAATAAATTGTTCAATTTTTGCTGTAAATTTTTATCAGCCTTAGGAAATTCCGCCAAACTATCGCCACGAACACCCAACAAATTTAATTTGATATCATTAATCGATTTTAGAGCGCCCGGAATTGGTTTTGAGTCCTTAATCTCTCCATCAATTATTTTTTGCAATCGAGCTAAGCGCCTAATTCCTGTAGTTTTAAATCCATCAATTGGATATGGATTGTCATTCTCTGCGGCAAAAACCAAAACGAATGAAAACAAAAGAGGAATCATTACTATTTTTTTGAAATTCATCATTTTATCGCTGTTGTTAAAGAAATGGACTGTACTGATTTTAATTCAGGAGAAATGGATTGCAGGTAAGCAGAACCTTTAGCCTGTTTGTTCTCAACAAAAGGGCGCACCTGAAACAACCAAAGCTTGTTGTTTTTGAAACCAAGCTCCACATCCCAAGGACCGTTGCTGTGAACTCCTTCGGTTGTTTTTAATTTCTCCTTTAATTTTTCTGAAAGAACTCTAATTTCCTTAAGGTTTTCGTTGGAAAGTATTGACTTCTCGAACGTACAACCAAGCTTTACTGTGCCACCAGTTTCGGGCAAACTGTTGTAATGAGGCTCACGAGCCGGAGATAATAATTGATTTACCCCATTGCCTTTCAAAACATGCGATTGAGCTACCTGTCCATCAACAGCTCCGCCTGCCCCTCTACTAAAAGCAATAGTCAGCTCATTAGCATTGCCCGACTGCACCCCTTTGGTGATTAATACGCCCGAATAATCAACATCCACACTCGGAATAATCAGAATGGATGGGAAAACATTCTCGGGATTCAGCAGATATCTTTGTCTCCACATATAGCTTCTTTCTGAGTAAGGCGAGGCCCATACATCCTTAATTCCCTGCACAATTTTCTCACTGTCCAGCACATTAAAAAGTGTTAAATTAAGACCAGCTCCGGTAAAATCCTTCAGATCTTCCATATTGGTATCACTTCGTAAGAAAACAGGTGTTTTCCCCATTGGCTTTCCGAATGCTGTTAAAAATTGCTGTTTTAGATCTTCCTTAAAATCAGCCTTCAAAGGCATCTTTTTAATAGCTTCGCGAAGAATTGAAAGTTGTGCCAACACAAAGCCGTCAAGTTCCATTTTTGAAACTCCTGCTTTTTGTTTTTCAGCTGCATTCAGAAAAGTCTGATTCAGAAATTGCCAATACGAAATTCCAACTTCTGGCATTTGCTGATCCATGTGCATTCGGAAAATACCGAAAGGAACTACAAGTCCTTCCACTACCTGATCAGGAAACAACTGTTTTAACTGTCCCAGATTTGCAGCCTTTGGGCCGCATAGTTTTCCCGAATTAGTTGCATTTACCTTTCTTAAGTTTACCAATTGGGTTTGATTCAACTCAATGCGCTCTACCGGAATTCTAATTTTTTCTTCGTTTCTCTTTTTAACTGCAAACAATTTTCTCTCCTCATCATTCATTTCACTTTCGGGCTTAATAATCACCTTTCCTTTGGGCGAAACCACGTAAAAAACTGTTGTTCCTGAATATTTTTTCAGATCAGTAAGATTTTGCTGCGAAAGAACTGCATTAGGTATTCCCAAATTACGAGCTAAAAGTTGTACGTGCGAAACCATATTCCCTTCCGAAACGGTAGCAATACCTGCTACCGGTTTTAAATCGGCAGGAGGTTTGCTAAACAAATATATTTTCTCTTTCGATACTTCGATCTTGTCTACATTGCCCTCTACTACCACCAATTCTCCTTTGGCAAAACCTGGATTTAAACCTCTAAAATGACTTTGATTACTAATGTCCATTACCTCGTTGGATTGATTGGATACCAAATTCATAAAATCACCTAAACGGCTCACAGAGGCTCCTAGCGGAAGTAAAACTGAAGAACGGATATTGTTATCGGTAAAATGATATGCAAGTGGCTCAAAGCCTCCAAACAGTACAATGGTTTCATCAAAAACCGCACTATGCATACCTGTTCCCCATTCGATAATTCCGCGTGCCGTATCGTGGACTTTACGAAGCGATTCAAGGGAAATATCCAAGGCATTGGTCAACTGCAAATCATTTTTAACATTCTGCCATTCCCACATTTCTATATAGCCACAAGCGGTTGCTGCTTTTGCAAGCATCTCGTTTAACTCGATTACTCCTTTCAAAGATTCCGGTTTCCAGCTGGTTAACTCATAAAACAAAATATCCTCTAATTGAATGGAAACATCCATAAAGGCAAGACGGTTCGAAGGAATTTCTTGTATGAGGTTCTCACGAATTTCAAACAGCAAATTACAGGTGGCTTTCACGCGTTGTTCACCTTTTGTTGTGTTTTGCGCCTTGATATAAGCAAGAAGTTGTTGCTTTAGTTTTGAATTCGCCGAAACTTTTATCACATAGCGTTCTAAATCCTTTAAATTTAGAGGCTGATAGTACAATTCCAATTCGCGAATCAATTTATCAAGTTGCTCCTTTGTATCCGACTCCAACTTGCTGTATTTTTTTGCTTTATACAACTTTACCCGATCCACGTCTGAGCGATCGGGCTGCCCATGAATTTTTATTCTTGCATCCATAAAGTCAACATCGGCATCGGCAACCTGTAAGGACAAAGAGCGAATATTCTGAAGACTTTTAGTCTCCTGCATGTGAGGAATACTGCGCGTTGCTTCCCGAAGTAAATAAAATTGCTTTTCAATGATTTCATTATCGGCCAGCAACCAGTTGAAAAATTTAATTCCCCAGGCACTTTCATCTTCGGCCTGAATGGCTCCCCGATAAAACTGTCCGCGACGAAGCACCCATCCATTATCATTGGTCTGTAAATATTTCTCCAATAAATATTGTTTTACTCTCGATTGATGATTTGAAGCATCCCAAAAATCTTCATTTGGAGTGGTGGCTAAAATTTGACCCAAATAAACTTGGTTTGTTTTGGCCAAGCGAACTACTGCATCCTTGTATTTTGCTCTTTGCACACCTCCAGGTTCAGGGCAGCGCTGCTTTGGCGGCACCATCGAGCCATCAGGACAAAACCACATGATTTGCTGATAAGGACCTTTCGGATCCTTCTTAAAGCTTTCAATCATCTTGCTGATTTCAAGATTGGAAACGGGTTGTGCCTGAACACTAACACCCCAAAAACTGATTCCCAAAATAAACACAAGTATCCTTATCTTCATAACTATATTTTAATTCAAATAACAATCAAATTTATCATTTTTAGGAACAACAATTATATTCTTAGAAAAATATCTTACTACAAAAAACAATCCAAATTAATTCGTTTCGTTAGTTTGTAAATTCGATAAATAATTCATCTAAATACATTAACAATCAGACTGTTTGTTTTTTTTAGATTTAATACTAATTCAATAGCGAAATTGACTCCTCGTAAGAGTGTGGCAACTTTTTAATCAGTACTTTTCCATTTCTGTCGACCAGAAAGAATACCGGAATGGCTCGGGAAAATATTTCATCGTTCGGAAATGTTTTTTCCAATAGAAACTGAATGCCCAAATTTTGAAATACACCCTTATCGGGACCTGTGAAATCAAGTAGGTAGGAATTAATTTTTAAAGAAGAACTGCGAACTAAAGAATCGACTTCTGCTTTGTTTTTACTCGCCGCAATAAGGATGATTTGATATTCGGAAGTGTCGATATTTTGATGTAAACTGGGCAGTGTTGCCGCTAAAGTCTTTCGACAACCACTGCACCAGGTTGTCCATATGTATACTAAGGTTTTTTCTTTTTGGAAAACGAGTCGATTTAGTTTCTCGGAATCAATCATTCTTTCCTGTT
>JBFFMG010000120.1:0-9456 GCA_041554215.1 Labilibaculum sp. | reverse complement strand
TTTAGTTATATCCATGATTTGGATGATCCTATGAAATTTCCGAAACAGGCCGGTAAAAGTTACCCACATGATGAGCAAAGGGTGCCAACCGAAAAGTTAGAAGGTATTTGTCGTACGCTGTTCGTGGCAGCACCCTTATTAAAAGAGAAACCTACTTTAAGAATAAATGGAATCAATGTGGGCGAATATTATCGTCACCAAATTGTTAGATTAATTGATCCCGAAAGTCCTTCGTACATTGTGCATCGTGCAAAAAATGGAGGCCCAAGTCAAAACCTTGTTGAATTTGGAGCTTTGGCGATTTCGCTATTTGTAGTTCCTGAGGTAATTTG
Source organism: Labilibaculum sp. (assembly GCA_041554215.1). Taxonomy (GTDB): domain Bacteria; phylum Bacteroidota; class Bacteroidia; order Bacteroidales; family Marinifilaceae; genus Labilibaculum. The sequence goes on along the minus strand of JBFFMG010000120.1, from coordinate 9,124 downwards.
GGAACCATTAACCCAAGTCCAAAAAGATGCATTAGCTGCCACCATGCTAAGTTATGGAGATGGACCAACAGTAGATTCTAATTGGAAGTTCTTTAATATTTTTGTATTAAGCTTTTTTAAAGATCAGGGTTATACCATAAATGAAGAATTGTTAGAGGAATATTTAACTAAATCGTTGGCTCATTATCGCGGTGATGGGTGGTACAACGATAGTCCTGCATATGATTATTACAGCATGTGGGCTTTTCAGTTATATGGTGCTGTTTGGACTGAAGTTTTTGGACAAAGATATTATCCTGAAATATCAGAAAAATTAATAAATAATTTTCAAGGCCTAAACTACAATTATCCAAACTTGTTCTCTAAAGATGGTAAAATGACTATGTACGGAAGAAGTATTTCGTATCGTTTTGGATCTATTTCTCCGTTTCCTTTTATGGGAAAATATGGAGGTGAAAAGGCTAACTTGGGATGGTTAAGAAAAATATCATCCAGCACACTTCTTCAGTTTTTACAGCATCCAAAATTTTTAAAGGATAGTGTTCCAACTATAGGCTTTTACGGTGAATTTGAACCCGCAGTACAAAATTATAGTTGTAGAGGAAGTGTTTTTTGGATGGGAAAGGCTTTTTTAGGCTTATTATTACCAGCCGATGATGCATTTTGGAGTGCAAAAGAAAATGATGGTCCATGGGCAAATTACAAAAACGATGAAGTATATAATTATTTTACTTCAGGATCTAATATTTTGGTTACAAATTATCCCGAGATAGGAGCGTCTGAAATTAGGGCATGGTGTCATGAAAAAGTAAAAGATGATTGGCAAAAATTTAGATCAACAGAAAATTATAATCGTTTATCATATAACAGTAATTTTCCTTGGCAAGCTGATGGTTCAAATGGTGAAATTGCCATGAACTATGGATTGAAAAACGCTGGTAATAAATGGGAGGTTTTTCGTCTGTATACTTTTAAAAAGTTTGAGAATGGTGCTTATTACAGAGATGCTGTACTTGAAACAAATGAAGATATGAAAATGAATCTGGTTGATGTGCCACTTTCAAATGGTATCTTAAGGATAGATAGAAATGTAAGTAAGCAGGATGTAGAAATGCGGTTGGGACATTATGCACTACCTGAGTTTAAAACAAAAATTATTACCTCAACAAAGCAGGTTAAAGAATATCAGGCTACCATAATAGATAATGGTATTTATCAATTAGCTATGGTTCCTTTATTAGGTTGGGAAAAAGTAGAAGTATTAAAAACCAAAAAATTACATCCCGAAAGTGATAAAAGTGCAGTGCTGGAAGCTATCGGTACTTATGTGAAAAATGAGAAACCCTCGATTTATGCTACCCTTATGTTATGGAAAAAATCAGGTGAACAATGGACTGATGATGAGTTGTGTCCTGTTAAATCAATTTATGTATCTGATAATGTTTCACAAGTAACTGTGAATATTAATAATTCAATGCAGAAGGTCATAACTTTTAATTGATTAAGGGGAGATCTTTTTTATTTACCCGAAATTAACTGATAAGCTTAAATTTTTGAAAAAGAAACTTTGTTTCATTTATTTTAAAGAATTGTTCACACGCAAAGCTAATATTTGCTTAAGAAATATTATAAATCCCTGAAAAGACAAATAAATGTCTTTTTAGGGATTTTTTTTCAGGGGAACTCATAAAATTGATGTTTTTGGCCCGTTTTAGGGAATGATGAATAATTTGTCCATATCTGTGATGGTTTTGTTTATCTCATTGTCATTTTTAGCTTGTAGTTTTATATTTTGAGAAGGAACTGTAGTGATTATTTATCTGCAAACAGGAAAGTGCAGCAATAAATATCTTCAAAAGAATTAAAACAAAGTAATAATGTTCAGAAACCGATTTAGATCAGTACTAATTATAATTATCGCAATGCTTTGCGTTTCTATTGTTGAAGCACAAAATAAGAATGATTTCGCTTTTGTTGTAAATAGTGAATTTACAGGTATTTCAATAGATAAAAGGGATGCAAAAGTTGTTGAAATTGCAGCGAAAATACTTGCTGATGATATTTTTAAAGTAACGGGAAAACCTATTCAAGTTACTTCAGATGTAAAAAGCACATGTATAATTGCAGGTACAATTGGTAATAGTCGCTTAATTGATCAACTGATTGCAGCGAAGAAATTGGATGCTTCTAAAATTAAGGGACAATGGGAAACTTATTCCATTCAGATTCTTGAAAATCCTGTAAAAGGAGTTGAAAAGGCTTTGGTGATTGTTGGATCTGATCGCAGGGCAACAGCTTACGGCTTGTTGGAAATTTCGCGAATGATTGGAGTTTCTCCATGGGAATTGTGGGCGGATGTTACTCCCGATAAAAAAGAAAATGCAGTTATTTCTGTTGATAACAAAGTGTATGGTTCTCCATCGGTAAAGTACCGTGGAATATTTTTAAACGATGAGGATTGGGGATTACAGCAATGGGCAGCCTTGAATTTTGAGCCTGAAACTGGAGATATTGGCCCCAAAACTTATGCAAAAGTATTTGAGCTTTTATTACGCTTGCGTGCTAATACTGTTTGGCCGGCTATGCATTCCTGCACCAAGCCATTTTATTACTATCCTAAAAACAAACAAATAGCCGACGATTATGCAATTGTTGTAGGAACTTCGCATTGTGAACCCATGTTGTGCAATATTAATGCAGAATGGAACAGTGAAACTATGGGGGAATGGCGATACGATAACAATTCAGAGACTATCAAAAAATTATTTCAGACAAGAACAAAAGAGAGTGTCGATTTTGAAGGCATTTATACCATGGGAATGCGTGGCAAGCATGATTCTCCGATGATTGTTGGCCAAGATGATACCGATTCGCAGGTGAAATTGCTGGAGAATGTAATCACCGATCAACGCGGGATTCTGGAACAACAGACAGGTAAAAAGGCCTCAGAGCTTCCGCAGATTTTTATTCCATACAAAGAAGTGTTGACTTGTTATCAGAATGGGATGCAGGTGCCTGAGGATATTTCTCTGGTGTGGACTGATGACAATTATGGATACATTCGTCAGCTGAGCAATGGCGAAGAGCAAAAGCGTTCTGGAGGTGCAGGAATATATTATCACACTTCCTATTGGGGACGTCCGCATGACTATTTGTGGCTAAACTCGACCAATCCGGTTTTAATGTGGGAGGAGATGAGTAAAGCCTATGAGTTTCAGTCGCGTAATTTGTGGATTTTAAATTGCGGTGATATTAAACCACATGAGTATAATATTGAACTGTTTTTGGATATGGCCTGGGATATGAGCTCTTTTGATAAAAGCAAAGGAGTAAAGAATCATATGCAAAATTGGGCTGCTCGTGAATTTGGATCAAAGCAAGCTTCTGCAGTAACTAATTTAATGTATGAGTATTATCGACTGGCTTTTCAGCGTCGTCCTGAATTTATGGCGTGGAGTGAGGTTGTGCCGGTTACCAAACAAGGACTAACCGAGCTAACACAAATTAATTACGGGGATGAGGTTTCGACACGAATTAATGAATATCAAAAATTGCTTACTACTGCAGATAAGATAAATGATGACATAGCAGAAAATAGAAAAGATGCATTTTATGAATTGGTTTATTATCCGGTTATGGGAGCTGCTAATTTGAATTTTAAATGGTTGTATTCATACAAGAATCAATTTGCAGCGCAGCAAGGCCGAATTAGTGCTGAATATTTTGGACAAAAATCGTTGGAAGCTTTTCAGCGCATTCAAAAAGAAACAAATTATTTCAATAAGCAGTTGCAAAATGGCAAGTGGAATCACATTATGAGCATGGCTCCCCGTCAATTACCGGTTTTTTCCAAGCCAACGGTTACTGCTTCTATAGGCGGTCAGAAAGCTGAATTGGGTTTGGCATTGGAAAGCTACCAAATGGAGGTAAATAATAAGATAATCAACTCTTATGCTGATGTACTTCCCGTTTTTAATGCTTATACTCACAATTCTTATTTTGTTGATGTGTTTTTAAAAGGAGAGGGTGAAATTAGTTGGAAGGCAGAGCCGAAAGCCGATTGGATCCATGTTTCGCAATTGGAAGGAGAAGTGAGTACGAAAACGGGTAAAACGGAACAACGACTTTGGGTCAGTATCGATTGGGATAAAGTTCCTGCTGGAGATAATAAAAAAGAAGCCCCTCTTGGGCACGATTACCAATTAATTCCTCCAGGTTATAAAATGAATTCAGCGATCAATTTCATTTCCGCAGATACAACATTCAGCATTGGAATTTCCGTTTTCAATCCAAAATTTGCAGAGTTGGAACATTTTAAAGGTTTTGTTGAGGATAAAGGATTTGTTTCTATTCATGCAGAAAATTTTAATCGGAAAGTTTCCGGTACTCAAGCTCAGTGGCAGGTGGTTGAAGGTCTAGGCTATACCGGATCGGTTGTATCAGCTTTACCCAATAGATCTGAATCTATTGAGGATCTTCAGGCAATTGTAAAGAATAGTCCGTCGCTTGAATATGATTTTTATACGTTTAACTTTGGAGAAGCAGAAGTATTGGTTCAGGCTGTTCCCACTCATGTTGTACATGAAGGGAAAGGAGTGCGCTGTGCAATATCTGTTGATGATGCAGAACCTGTAATTGTTGATTTTCAAACTTTGGGACGAAGCAATCAGTGGAAAGAAAATGTACTGAAAAACGCAGCGGTTCAATCGGTGCATCAAATTATTAATAAAGCAGGAAAGCACACACTAAAAGTTTGGATGGTTGATGCCGGAGTGATGATTGATCAGATCTTAATCGACTTGGGTGGTTGGAAAAAGTCATATGCATTTCCTCAGGAATCAAACTTGTAAATTGGGAAATTAATTTGACTTATGACAAAGATTTTACAAGGCCTGTTACTCGTCATATTATTAATTGGTAGTAATGCATGTGAACAAAATACACAGGTAAACGAATCAATACAAATAGCCTTTTTGGCTGATGTTCATTTGAATGATATTTACGGAGAATTTCAGGATAACGATTACAAGGGAGTCGTAAATCCGGCAAACGGAAAATTTGTTATTGCCCGAACTATGGAAGCTCAACTGAATTCTACCCGAATTTTTAACGAGAATTATTTCGCTTTTCTGACTGCTTTGGATGATGTAGTGAAACGAAATATAAAGTTCGTCGTTCTTCCGGGTGATTTTAGCGATGATGGACAGCCTTTTAATGTGCGCGGATTGAAGAAAATTCTGGACAGCTATTCCGATAAATGCGGAATTAAATTTATTGCAACTACAGGTAATCACGATCCTGTTCGTCCTTTTGCAATGGATGCAGGCAAAAAAGATTTTTTGGGTAAAGGTGGAAAACCACAAGCTATTATGAGTGCCGATGGTTTACATGTTCCTTTATCTTCGGAAGAAAACTCGGTAGTAGTTACGAAAGATATTTGCCGAATGGGTTACAAGGAGGTTATTACAACTTTGGGCGATTTTGGATTCTTCCCTAAAAAAGAAGATTTATATTGGGAAACTCCTTTTACATCTTATACCTATAATGATTATGTTTTTGATAAAGCCTTTGAGCAGTCATCATTAAATAACAGAAACTATTCTATACCTCCCTTTAATACAAGTATTCCTGATGTTAGTTATTTGGTGGAACCTGTAAGAGGAGTGTGGTTTTTAGCCATAGATGCTAATGTTTATGTACCCAACGAGAATGCTGAAGCAGATTCTCTGAATCCTGACAACTATGAAGGTGCCAGTGAGGGGTATTCAAATGTGTTAACGCATAAAAAACACCTTGTAAATTGGGTAAAAAAGGTCTCGGCAGAAGCTGATCGATTGGGGAAAACACTAATCGTTTTTAGTCATTATCCAATGATTGATTTTAACGATGACGCTTCGATGCACATTAAAAATTTGATAGGTGAAAGGAAAATGCAATTGCATCGTGTACCTGACGAAGATGTGGCAAGAACTTTTGCTCAGGCTGGCATCAAGCTGCATTTTGGGGGACATATGCACATTAACGATACAGGAATAAGAAAATTTGATGATGGAACCGGTTTGGTAAATGTTCAAATTCCATCTTTGGCAGCTTACATACCTGCTTATAAGATTCTCACTGTGAAAAACAGAAATTTAATGGAGGTTGAAACGGTTGTAATTGATTCGGTTCCTCGTTTCAAAGAGCTTTTTCCAATTTACGAGCAAGAATATTCATATCTAAAAAAGGTGGGAGCTAAGGATATCTGGAATAAGGATATTTTATCGGCAACAACTTATCATGAATTTACCAATTGGCATTTAAAAGAGTTGGTTCGTTTGCGGTTTCTGAAGAAGGATTGGCCTGCTGAATTCAGAGATTTTTTATTGAATGCAACAGGCAGGGAATTATTAAATTATACAAACTCAACTGCAGCAGATTCAAGTTTATTCGAAAATTGGACTGGTTTCGATATGATATTTGATTTTTACCGGCTTCGAAGTGCCGATAAATTGGCCATAAAGGATATTGGTGTCGATCGAATAAAACAATATCAAATAATTATAGAATCATTGATACATGGTAAGAATGATTCAAATTCTTTAATCGATGAGGTGCAAAACGATTTTTATGAATTTGCGGCTATTTTTAATCACTTTTTAAATGGAGCACCAGCCGATCATTTCCAAATAGACTTGAAAAATACTATGCTTAAAGATTTGGTTGAATAACTTTGTCCGGAGATAGTGATTTGCAATAATAATAGCCATAAAGAAAATCTTTATGGCGTTTTTATTGTCGTAGTTATTCTTTTTTTATTACGATAATCAAGGAATATATTAGTCTACTCCGATAGTTGGTTAAGGGCTTAAATAATAGAATTCAAAATGTGAAAAAGATTAAATAAGCTTTAAAGTAAACGTTTGATATGGATCGAAAATGGATTTAATATTATTTTTTTAGGCGAAAAATATGAGGATGAGTTAATGAAAGAGCCTATTTTAAAGGGGGTACAGAACGTGTAATAATTATCCATGCATTTGAATAATTCATCCATGTTACGAAAACGGTTTCGGGTTACATTCGTGACCAAGATTTATTTAATAAACCAAAAAATCTATGAAGAAATTAAATTTAAAATTTTTGATGTTAGCCTTTCTGATAGGCTTGTCATCTAACTCATGGGCGCAAACGTTATCTGTGTCTGGTGTGGTTGTTGATGACCAGAATGTAACAATGCCAGGTGTATCTGTTATAGTGAAAGGTACCACAACAGGTACTGTAACTGATATTGATGGTAATTTTAAGATCACTGCTCCTACAGGAACAGCGACTCTATTGTTTTCTTTTGTTGGGTGTGAAACACAGGAAATTACTTTAGATGGAAAAACTACTTCGTATCAAGTAAAACTAGTTGCTTCAACCATTGGTTTGGATGAGGTTGTTGCTATTGGTTATGGTACGGTAAAGAAAAGTGATTTAACAGGGTCTGTTACTTCAGTTGGTGCTAAGGAATTGGCAAAAGCAAATAAAGTGGATGCTATTTCAGCAATGCAAGGGCAGACTGCTGGTGTGGTTATTCAGCGTACTGACAATAAACCAGGAGCTGGAGGATATAATATTCGTATTCGTGGTGCAAGTACCATTAATACAAATCAAACAGCAAGCAATGGAGGTTTTACTCCAGGACAAAATCCGCTTTTTATTGTTGATGGAATTTTTGTGGATGATATTTCTTTCTTGAATCCAGCTGATATTAGCAGAATGGATATCCTGAAGGATGCTTCGGCTACAGCAATATATGGATCCAGAGGTAGTAACGGGGTAGTTTTGATAGCAACCAAACGTGGTAAAAATGGCAAGTTAAAAGTTGATTACAGTAACTATTTTGGTGTAAAACAAGCTTATAATTTACCTTCAGTTTTTAATAGTGCTGGATACGTACAATTAGTTAAAGATGCTGCAGTGGGTGGTCAGTTTGCTTCTGGAAACTTAAGCTACAGAGCAAGCGATGTTGATATTACCGAATTTTTTGATGCGGAAGAGCAGCAAAACGTAGCTGATGGAATCGATACAGATTGGGTAGATCTTTTACTTAAAACTGGTTTTCAAACCAACCACACGCTTGGATTAAGCGGGGGGAATGAAACTACTGTTTATTCGGCAGGTTTGGCATACACTAAAGATAATGGTAATGTAAAAGGTGAAGATTATACCCGATACAACATTAGAGGAAGTTTAAAAAGTGATCTTGCTGACTGGTTAAATGTAAGTGTTAGCAATTATGTTACTACAGCGATCCAAAATACAGGAAGTTGGGAAGCATTTAGAAGTGCTTACAGACTAAAGCCAATTGGTCGTCCTTTTAATGAAGATGGGTCTCTACGATTTTTTCCAACACAAAAAGAAACTCAAATAACCAACCCAATATTTGATACGAAGAATATCACCAGAGAAACAAAATTCTTACAATACATAGGTGATCTTGCTTTAACGATTAAGCCTTTAAAAGGAATGACGATAACTTCTAAATTTTCACCTAACATGAAGTATACAAGATATGGAGAATATCGAGGACTATACTCAAAGAGTGTAAGTGGGAATGCCTCTAACAGAAGAGCTCAGGTAAACAATTCTAATTATTTCTCTTATTCGTGGGATAATATTTTTAACTACAAGTATAGTCAAGGTGTACACGCTTTAAACGTTACTGGAGTAATGTCTAGATTTTTAGAACGTTCAGAAGGATACTATAATCAGGTTAGAAATTTTACAACCGATGCATATTCTTTCTATAATCTTGGTGCAGGTCAAGATATCAGAGATGTATCGAGCAGTTTTGTGAAGCAAACTTTAGAGTCTTATACAGGAAGATTAAATTATTCATTGATGGATAAGTATTTGTTTACTGTTACAGGACGTTACGATGGAGCTTCTATGTTATCGGAAGGTAATAAGTGGGCATTTTTTCCATCAGCAGCATTTGCCTGGAAGATGATGGATGAGGATTTCATGCAAAATCAAGAATTGCTGTCAAATGCAAAACTTAGATTAAGTTATGGTAAAACCGGTAATAATGGTCAAGGTGGAGGATTAACACCTCTAAGTTCACAATCGTTCTTAGGATCAAGCGCCACAAATTTAG
>JBFFMG010000119.1:0-9495 GCA_041554215.1 Labilibaculum sp. | reverse complement strand
TTAGTCCTTTTGAATAAGCGACAAACTGAAGGTTTATATAGCCAAAATTTTCTCACAAGTAAAGACAAAAAAAGCAGGCTCAAGGCCTGCTTTTTCTATTATAATATTTCTGAAGATTCTATTTTAAAGAGTTTTTCTAAAACTTCTTTTAAGGAATCAAGTTCAGGATTGATATCGAAAATATGAGATGGCTTTAGATAACAAATCTCTTTTTCTCGTTTAAAGCGTTCTTCTCCTCCACCAGTAATATTCAACATGACACAGGCCTTTTTATTTATATTACCTTCCTGCACATATTTAATTAAACTAGCTACCGCAACCGCTGAAGCAGGATGAATATCATTCCCTTCTGTTTCTTCAAATATTTTAGCTGCTTCCATTGCTTCTTCATTCGTGGCTTTTAAAACATCACCACCGGCATCTTTCATCGCATCGTACATTCCACCAACTATTGAATAAGGAGGTTTTCGATTCGACAATACCTTAGCTACAATATCTTCGACCTGCTTTCTGGCCAAATTATCATCTAATGGTAACATTTCTCTAGAGTCTGCCTTCCACGCATCATACATAGGTAAAAAAGGAGCATTCTGAGAAACCATCAATTTCATTTTATTGGAACCATAACGACCATCTTCAATAAAACGAAGGTTAGCTTCCCAAGCAGCAATTGCGCCTGTTCCACTTCCAACAGCTTGAAAATAATAATCAGGGATTTTACCGATCTTAGTAACAGCAGAAAGAACAGTAGTTCCCATTCCATCTCTACGCGCCACATTTTTAGCACCACCTTCGGCAATGAAACCTTCCAACTGACAAGCAAGATTCGACAAATGAATGGCATCAAAATAATCACTTCCCGATTTTGTTGCAATCAATCTAACATTCTCTTTAATCGGTTCATCGAACCAAAGAGCATTAATATTATCCTCGGGAACACAAAGTAACAAAGGAATGTTATTATCAGAGCACACTCTTGCAAATGCCCGGGCAGTATTTCCCGCCGAAGCAACCACAAGTATTTGTCCGGTATCACTCAATCTACCACTTACAGAATAAGCTTCTGTTTCTTTAAAAGAACAGGTTCTAAAATTGGCTCCTTTTTCGGGCCAGTACCCACTAAATGTAATATACAGATTTTCTAAGCCCAGATATTTAGACAATCCTTCACTCTTGTACGTAGCGGGAGCCGAAGATCCCTCCAATGTTCTGTGAATTGGCAACCAGTCTGCAAACTTGTATATTCCTAATGAATTATCCCTAATTTCAAGTTGCTTTTTTTGATAGTTAGCTCTTATCAAACAAGCTTTCTCTTCAGCAGGAGCATCTAGGGTCCAGCCTTCATCTTCAAATTTATTTCCAGTCTGTAAAGACTCCAGAATATATTCTGTAGCTCGAAAATTTATAGCCATTTATTTCATTTTTTAATTTTGAAAGTATAAAAATAGACATTTTGGATGGCTTGATAAACATTTTTCGGCTATTTAGAAACATTTCCTCTAAGCATACTTATGAATTACTATCTGTAAATAATTTCTAAAAAGACGTACACACCTACCCTACTATCATTTACCTACAAACAGATCACACAAACTACAATTTGTCTTTCATATAATTTATAAAAAACAAGTGCGAACTATTCACTTTTTCGTTTCTCCTTTTAATACAAAAGCTTATATTTAACAATCAGTAATTTTATTTACAAATTATGATTTTTCATAAGAATTGTTTTTACATTTTCTTTTGAAAAAAAATCAAATGAAAGCTTGTTTTTATGACTATAAAGTGGGGAATTTTAGGTGCTGGAAGAATTGCAAAAAAATTTGCAGAAGATTTTAAAATTGTGAATAATGGTCAAATAATAGCTGTTGCCTCAAGATCGAAAGATCGCTCGAACGAATTCGCTCAGGAATTTGAAATTACTAAGGCGTATTCTTCTTATGTAGAAATGGTCAAGAATCCTGATATTGACGTAGTGTACGTTGCGACACCGCACAATTTTCATTTCGAACATGCAAGTCTTTGCCTTAATAATGGCAAATCTGTTTTGTGCGAAAAACCTGTTACGATAAACTCTGCAGAATTTACCATTCTTCAAAATTTAGCCAAAGAAAAGAATTTGTTTTTCATGGAAGCACTTTGGACTTACTACCTTCCCGCAATTATTCAAGCCATGGATTGGATTCGAGAAAGTAAAATAGGAACTGTAAAACAAGTGCAGGTAAGTTTTGGTTTCCCTGCCGACATGGATGAGAAAATGAGATTAGCAAACCCTGATTTAGCTGGAGGCGCCTTATTGGATATTGGAATATATGGCATTGCAATGGCTGAATTGGTTTTCGATGAAGAATTGGAAAACATACAGTCAATGGCTCATTTCTCCGATACAGGAATTGATGATTACAACAGCATCCAATTGAAATATAAAAGCGGAGGACTAGCTCAAATTTCAAGCTCTTTTGTCTGTGAGCTTAAAAATGAAGCCGTAATTTATGGCACCAAGGGGCGCATAGAAATTCCTCAATTCTGGATGGCTAAAAAAGCCTTTTTGATAACTACTGATGAAAAATTGGAGTTTATCAATAAAAACACCCAAGTTGGATACAATTATGAAGCATTTGCTGTAAATGAACTGCTAAAAAAAGGAGCAGTTGAAAGTTCTGTAGTACCTTTGGTAAAAAGTAAACGAATATTATCCATAATGGATCAGGTGAGAGAACAAATCGGTTTAAAATATCCATTCGAAAAGTAATTCATGAGCAAAAACGACATCATATTAGGCAAAGGCATTTTAGGCATTAAATTTGGAATGCTTCGAAACGAGGTAGAAAAAATTCTGGGGAAAGCCGACGATGTTAAGCAATACTCTCTTTCTCCTGACGAGGCTAGCCTAACTCTTTTCTATTATGAACGAGGACTTAGCTTTACATTTGAATCAATTGATCAAAACAGACTAAGCTATATTTCGGTACTAGATGAACGGTACAGTATTTTTCAGTTTATCAAGGTAGGTTTAAGCAGAAAAATGTTATTGGATGAATTCGCTGATTTTCAACTCGGAGAGCCTGAATTTAAAGATGTTGGTTCTGAAGAATTCCCGACTCATGAATTGATTTTTTTTCCCAATGAGAATTTACACCTTTGGCTGGATAACAATCAAATTTCAGAAATACAATTTGGTCCCTTCTTTGAGGATTTTAAAACAATAGTTTGGGAAGATTAAAAGTCTTCCCATTTTTATCTTTTCATTTATTTGAATTATATCACCCCAATGTTCTCCCAAATAAAAAAACTTTCATCAACATATCTATGTTCCTAAATCATCAGGATAGTTGTTGCTCGGTAAAATATTTTTTATAAATTGCGCCCATATTAAAACAAGGAGTTCACGCTCCATCACAACATTATTACTTCCTAATCAAAAAAGTTTAGCCGGGTCCGGCAAACTAACGAAAGATGGTTTTTCAATTGTTAATTGATGTATTATAATTAATCACATCGCGGGCAAATTGTGTTCAATTGGCTCATGTAAACATAAAAGAATGAACAAACTATCTTATGAGCACGGAAGCTCGAACCTGCCTCTTTTGGGCGAGACAATAACCGAACGACTTCGCAAAACGGTTGATTTATTTGGCGATAGAGAGGCCTTAATTGTACCTTATCAGAATTACAGAGCAACTTATCTTGAATTTTGGCAGCAAATAGAAGAAGTGGCAAAAGGATTGCTGGCTTTTGGTGTGGAAAAAGGCGATCGCGTAGGAATATGGTCTCCAAACCGACACGAATGGGTAATTGTACAATTTGCAACAGCTAGAATTGGTGCTATTTTGGTAAATGTTAATCCTGCCTATAAATCGGCAGAATTGAAATTTGCGCTACGACAATCTGAAATTAGTCTTTTGATTATGTCGGAAGGTTTTCGAAAAACCAGCTATTTTGAAATAATACAAGAAGTGAGACAATCTTGCATCCATTTAAAGCAGATCGTAATACTTGATAGAGATTGGCAAGCCTTAATTGAAGCCGGCAAAAGAATTTCAACAGCTCAAATTGAAGAAATAGAGACTCATCTGCAGTTTGATGATCCGATTAATATTCAATACACTTCGGGAACAACAGGTTTTCCCAAAGGGGCTACTTTAACTCATCACAACATTTTGAACAACGGTTACTTTATTGGTGAGCGTTTGCATTACAATGAAACAGATCGGGTTTGTATTCCTGTTCCCTTTTACCACTGCTTTGGGATGGTATTAGGCAATTTGGCTTGTATCACTCATGGTTCGGCCATGGTAATTCCAGGTGAAGCATTCGAAGCCGAAACCGTATTGCAAACCGTTCAGGATGAAAAGTGCACATCACTTTACGGTGTACCCTTGATGTTTATAGCTGAATTGGAACATCCCAATTTTGAAAAATATGACCTAAGCAGTCTGCGTACCGGAATTATGGCAGGCGCATCTTGCCCTGAGAAAGCGATGCTTGAGGTTCAGGAAAAAATGAACATGAAAGAAGTTGCCATTTGTTATGGGATGACTGAAACCTCTCCTGTTTCAACTCAAACATTTGTTAATGATGAACTGAGTAAACGAGTAGGAACGGTTGGTCGTGTTCATCCTCATCAGGAAATAAAGATTGTTGATCCGGAAACGGGAAAGATTGTTGCGCGTGGTGAAGGTGGTGAATTTTGCACTCGCGGCTATTCGGTAATGTTAAAATACTGGAACAACGATGAGGCTACCAAATCGGTTATTGATGATGCTGGCTGGATGCATACAGGAGATTTAGCAAGCATGGATGAGGAAGGATATGTGACCATAACAGGCAGAATAAAAGATATGATTATTCGTGGAGGGGAAAATATTTCTCCATTCGAGATTGAAGAGTTTTTTCATTCGCATGAATGCATTAGCGAAGTATATGTGATTGGTATGCCCGACTATAAATACGGCGAAGTTGTAATGGCTTGGGTGAAGTTTAAAGAAGGAAAATCGGCAAGCGAAGAAGAACTAAGAGAGTATTGCAAAGGGCAAATCGCCACTTACAAGATCCCTAAATATTTTAAATTCACCAATGAATTTCCAACTACTGTAACTGGCAAAATCCGTAAAGTTGAAATGAGAGAAATTTCTAGATTGGAACTAGAATTAATTGGACGATAAACCAAATTTAATATTCTAAAATAGAAGACCTGCGTACCTTTAAATTTCGCAGGTTTTTTTGTGCGTATTATTTATTAACAATCATTCTACAAAGTGCTTTTTAATACTTAGCGGGACAATTTGGCTTGAATACAGTCAAATTAGGTCCATATTCTATTTCTCTTTACCATTTTAGTTTTCCTGAATCAAAACAAATTCCATACTACTTTTAGGCTTAAATTTATACAATCACATTTGTATTTAATTTCATTAATATTTTGTTCTTTCTTTCTCTTTCTCAGCCTGTTTCTTAGAATTTAGACAATAAATAAATTATATTTTTCCGCATTAAAACATGCTTATTATCTTATTACCACAATCTTACAATTTTCAAAACAAAAACATCACCTAAAAGCATGTTTTATAACTACTTACACAGAGCACCAGTCTCTTGATCAATTTGTTAGTTTTGCGATCGAAAAAAATTGAATAAAAATATAAAGATGAGCAACGTAAAATTAGGTAATCCGGCTGTAGTCGGTCTTGGTGGGTTTGGATTGACAACCCTTTTATTGCAATTTCACAACATCGGATTGTGTGGATTAGGTCCGGTTGTAGCAATGGGATTTGTTTTTGGTGGATTGGCACAGCTGATGGCTGGTATGTTGGAGCACAAAAACGGTAACAATTTCGGTTTTGCAGCATTCGCTGGTTATGGTTCTTTCTGGATTGGTTTAGGACTTATCTGGTTAATGAATTTCTATGGAGTATACAATTCATCGACTACCGATGTAGGATATTACCTATTAGCCTGGACATTGTTTACCCTTATTTTATGGGTAGCTTCTTTCTTTATTCATGCTGCTATGGCTACCACTTTTACTACATTGGTAATTGGTTTCATCCTTTTGGATTTAGGTCACTTCGGATTTCCAATTTTAAACGTAGTTGCTGGATACGAATTAATTATTTGTGCATTATGCGCTTGGTACATGATGGCTGCTATCATTATTAACGACGTTGCTGGTCGTGCAATTTTACCAGTAGGCAAAGCATGGATCACATTAAAATAAAACTCTTTTGAATCTTACTCCTTGCGAGTAAAATTTAATTGAACTAAAAAAGAGGTAAACCGATGAATCTCAAATCAGATCGGTTTGCCTCTTTTTCTTTTACCTGGCATAACTTTTACCACATAGAAAACCAATTACTTCTTTTTACTTTGTTTCCTTTGTGCTTGAACGAACAACTACGGTAATATTTCCTTGTGCAGACTTACATCAAATTCCTTTACGTAATCGGGCTTTCCATCCTTAAAAAAGTCTACAATATATTTTTGATTGCAATGCTCATCGAAGGTTTTTTGATCGTAAAACTTCTCTACAAAAGTAATTGCATTCGGATTGTCGATGCTTTGGTTTAATTCGTAACGAATACATCCTCCCTCCTGATGTGTTGGCAGCATTAAAGCATGTAAATTTTGGATCAACTGATCGGCCTCTCCTTCATTCGCAATGAATCGGGCAATACACACCAATTGAGTTTCATTTTTTCTAATTCCCATATCAACTATTTTTATATTTTGATTCTTTTGGAATTCAAACTTAGGAAAAATTTAGAAATGATCACCCCTCACCTTACCAATAAAAGGCCATTGATAGTGCACCAACAGCCTTTTATTTTCAAGTTTTCCTACATTAATCTCAATCAATAAAATCAATTTTCGTTTCACCCTTAATTTTGAAAACGATTTTTGTAATTATTCTGATATTCATTTAAACAACCACTACCACGTTCCGTATCAGAATTTATAATTGCATTAAAATCGTCCTCGCTTAAAACTGTAGGCTGATAACCTGAATCATAACTACCCAACACACGAACAAAAGCCCGTAAGTGATTTCTTGAACCCCGAAGCAAGTTAGCATACACCAAAAGAATATTTTCATTTTCTGTTTCAGCCATTAACGCCTCTAAATCTGAGATATCTACCTCTTCAATGTATGCTCCTGCTTTCAAAGCTTCCTCTATCGACACCTTCCCTTTTTCAGTTAAATCATCATACAAAGCCTGCAGAGTTTCATTCTTGAATTCTCCAGCAATACCTATTGAAGGATCTTTAATTTCAAATAAATCCAATAAAGTTAAAACCGCTTCAGCATGAGTGGATTCAGATCGGGTAATGTTGCTGAAGATTCTTAGATCGTACAAATCAGCAAAAAAACTATAAACATCGTGAGCCAACAACTCCTCTTCTCGCATTAACAACAAACCCTCTTTTTCACTTTCATTAGAAGTTGTTAGTTCAGGATTCAAAACAGCTGATAAGTTCCCAACTAGCATAGCGGTATATCCTTCATCCGAAACTTCAACTAAAGCCATATTGGCCAAAGCTTCCGTTCCTGCATCTTCATTGTCACAGGCAAAGAATCCCGCAATTAGCACAAAAGCGATTAAAAATTTCGTCATTTTATTTTTCATCATTTCTAAATTTAAGTTTTAATTACTCCTCAATAGTTACCCATTTCCGCGACCATTACGACCTCCACCTCTTCTACCTTGACAACCATTTCCACAGCCATTTCCTCTTTTCCCTTTTCTAGCAAAAGACCGCCCATTCGAGTTTTTGTTTTGCTGATATTGTGCCCATTGCTCAGGAGTCAACATCTTTTCTACAGCATTCTGGTGTCTTGTTAGTTCAGCCTTCATTTGCTCTCTTACTTTCGACTTCTCATCAACATTTGCAGTACCCCTTCTTTCGACACGCAAATCCTCCATAATTTGCAAATGTTTTGTCCTCAGATCATTCAATTGCTTTGTCTGATCAACAGTTAAATTTGAAATTTTATTACAATCAATAGCTCGACATCTATTTTGAGCATAACTAGTTCCCGCAGGAATTGTGAACATGACTACCATCAATAGCAATCCAATGTTTTTAAGTACTTTTTGTGTTTTCATAACCATTTTTTTTAATTATTTTTTTGACATAGTTCTCCTGGGATGCAATATCTATCGCTTCCTAATTAAAATATCTACTCTAAAATTTTATTGATTTTTACGTCTGGGACCATTACCATGTCCCCAACCATTCCTTCTTCCTTTTGGTGTTTCTACCTCCTCTTCCTTCTGAAGCAAACGACTAAACAAATCATACAATTTGGCTTGTTGCTCTTCATTCAATTCACTCTTCATATCCAAATAGAACTGAACAGTTGCCAATTTTAACTCCTTGTGTTTCTCTCCTATCTGGTTGGCAATAATTTTCAGTTCCAGAGTATCGCAATTTTCATTTCCCAATTGCTGAACCATATCTTGCCGTAAGCCATTCAACTGACTCATGATCTGATTCGCATCTTGATTATAGTTCCTGTTTAACGATCGAAATATTAGCTTCCTCTCTTCATCTAATCCCAATTGTTCCTTAAGGAAACGTGTTCTGAATTCATCCGGCATTTCCACTTGGTTGCCAATCACTTTTGTGTCCTGCTGCATATGATACCAAAACGAACCAATGGTAGACAAATTAACGGCCAACAAAATTAAGGCAAGCCACATCCATATATTCTTTGTTTTATTCATGATATCCATCATTTAGAAAGAACAATTCAATAGTTTCACCTTCTATTTCATTAAAATAAGGATCGATTAAATTCGATTGCCGAATATTTTCAGTATCAGAAGCAAAATTAGACCCCATAAAAATACCCGATCCAATGGCCAATACGAACAAAATGCTTACAAATGCTGGCAACAATACTCTATTAAAAACCGGTTGATTCGCTTTTCTCTGTTCTTCCTTCAATCGATTCATCGTTTTTGAAACAAAATAAGGATTTGGCTGTAAGCATTTTTCCTTCTCGATAACACCCATAGCCGATTGAAGTAAAACCAAAGAATCGGAACAAGAACTGCAAGTCGACAAATGATGCTCCATCTGCTTCATTTCATCCTTCAAGAGTTCGTTCTCCAGATAAAAAATTAATTTACTATTTACTTCTTTGCACTTCATCTGTATTGTTTTTAGTATTGGACACCACTCGTAAAAAATACTTGCGCTACTTTGTAAAGTTTTTGTAATAATCGAGTAATTTTTTCTGCAAATTCGATTTTGCTCTAAACAGCAGCGACTCTACCGACGATTTCGAAATCTGCATTAAGTCAGCAATTTCTACATAGCTCAATTCCTCATACTTACTCAATGTAAAAGCAATTTTCTGATTTTCGGGCAAAGAATCCAATGCTGCATGAATTGCATTGGCATGATCTTTTTCCTCAAGAGCCTGATCGGGATTTACAAAACTTGCCTTCTCCTGAACCTCTTCCTTCTTTCCCTGAAAAAAATCTTCGA
>JBFFMG010000118.1:0-9630 GCA_041554215.1 Labilibaculum sp. | reverse complement strand
TTGCAGAGTTTTAAAAGATGGGAAATTGAAGGCAGGTGATGTTCTTAGCTATCATCCAAGAATTATTAAAACCATGGTAATAACTCTTAGCGACAGAGCAAGCCGTGGTGAATATTCAGACAAAAGCGGTCCCTTATTGGAAAAATTGGCAGAAGACTTCTTCAAATCTAAAAACCGCCATTATCAAATCGAGAAATTTATTATTCCTGACCAAGAAACTGATCTGACTAACTTGCTGGAAAAAGCTAAAAAAGAACACTTTGATATTGTTTTCACTACAGGTGGAACTGGGATTGGTCCAAAAGATATTACTCCTGATGTAGTAAAAAAACACATCACAAAAGAGATAACCGGAATCATGGAGTTGATTCGGGTAAAATATGGAATGGAAAAGCCAAATGCATTAGTTAGTCGAGGCATTGCTGGTGTCATGAATGAAACTCTAATTTATACCATGCCAGGTAGCCCAAAAGCAGTAAATGAGTACTGCTCAGAAATTTTTAAGACAATTGAACACTCCCTTTACATGATGAACGAACTAGATTTGCACGGGTAATTAAAATTAATTGAATTGAAGATCAGACCATTTCATATTAAATCCTCTCAGAAATAAAATAATGCTTGGACGTAAGTATTTTTTGCCATATATTTGCACCCGTTATCGAAAGAGATAGCAGAGTTATTACAACTCTAAAATATTTTGGAGAGATGGCAGAGTGGTCGAATGCGGTAGTCTTGAAAACTATTGTGCGGCAACGTACCGGGGGTTCGAATCCCTCTCTCTCCGCAACAAAAGAGAGTTTCATTCATTTGAGACTCTCTTTTTTTATGTGCAAATTTAAAATACTGATCCGGATAAGAACCCATTTAAAGCTCATAAAATATTCATAACCAACTAATAGAGGTGTAATCCCTCTCTCTAGGTCATTCAGCAATGCAATAGAAGAAAAAGACTTGTAAATTTAGCGTTTACGAGGCTTTCTTAATTTTTCTACACCTCAAATAATTGCAACAATGATATTATTCAACTACTTAACAAAATTCAAAGTCTGTAAATACCCCTCTACTAAAACAACAAAGCCCTTGAAAAATCAAAGGCTTTTATTTTCATAAAGAATCAATATATAATCTTATCCACAAACATGCTTTAGTTCATCTTTAAATGATTTCTGTTTCCTTTCACTTAAGGCAAACGAATCCAATAAATGAATATTTTCTTTTAGTTGAAGACAAGTAAGAATGTTTTTGTCCATCAATTCCTGTTTTTGAATTTTGGTAAGCGAGTGTAAAATAGTAACCGGATACAAACGAAGTTCTTCTACTATTTCCTTTAATCCCCTATTACGGGGATAATCCCATGCCAATAGGCTTAAACCGCTACAGGTTCCATATTGAATCGAGTCTTCAGAAAAACGTGTATTTGTAACAACCCAACCTGTAAAGTTTAAACCTTTGTATTCGGGCATATTCTTTCTTTTTTCGATAATATCGTTCACGCGCGAACGCACATACAAGGGCACCTGCACGCTAACGTGTTTTCCCTGATCTTTATGATATTTGCACTCAACCAAATGCTGCTCCTTATTATGAGTTGCGATTACATCCATTTCGTGAGTAACACAAACGCCATCTACCACTACTCCTACTTCAATATCATATCCTTGTTTTTTAAATACTTGACCTATAAATTGCTCGAAAGGATATCCCGTTGGTCCCAATTCCAGAATGGCTTTCTTTAAGCGATAACGCATGGCCGAAGTATTTTTTTCGCGGCGTAGAATTGAAAAAGCACGGGAATAGATTTGCTTGGTTGTAACTCCTGTAAAAATCCATTCTTCAATATTGAAAAGAATTTTCTCAATTGAGGATGAGCTGGCTCCTGCATTTTGCAATGAACGCTCTAATTTCTCCATTTCAAAAGGCTCTTCTATACCAGAAGCTTTTTTTACGAGAATCAATTTATGTTGCCCTAAATTTGATTCATTACGGTCTCTATTTTCAATATTCACGATTTTTTTTGGATTGGTTATGTTATTCTGTTGTTTACTCCCCTCGAGGAATGCTAAAGCTAAAAAATATTGAATTAGTTTACTAATTTGTAGAAATATTCCCTATTTTCCATCATAACCACCTCTTTTTTCTAAAATAGAAAATCATACCTACTGCCACAAGAATCATAACAACAAGTATGCTGAAGTACCCATATTCCCATTCCAGCTCTGGCATGTGCTTAAAATTCATTCCGTAGACTCCAGCTAAAAACGTTAATGGAATAAAAATAGTTGCGATCAAGGTGAGCAACTTCATGGTTTTATTTAATTGATTATTCTGTTCGGATTGATGTGTATCCCGAATATTTGAAAGGTAATCGCGTAAGTAATCCAACTGATCAAGAATAAACAAAATATGGTCTTGCGTATCACGAAAGTACTTCACATTCTCCGCTACGAACAAATCTGATTCACTTTGAATTAAAAGGTCATATGCCTCTTTTAAAGGTAAAATACTACGTCTGGCCTTCATGATTTGTTTTTTAAAATCCTGAATTTTTCGTGGCACTAAATCAGAATCTTCATTTTCAATAAATACTTCCAACTGATCCAATTGATCGTTCCAATTTTCAATTAAATGAAAATAATTATCCGCAATTGTATCTGCTATAGCAAAAAACAAATAATCTACTCCCTTCGATCTTATTCTTCGGGTACTATTCTCTAAACGAATAAGTAAAGAATCCAATACAGGATTTTCTGTATCCATAAATGAAATCACATAATTATCGCCTAAAATAAGATTAACAGGAACCGACTGAAACTTATATTCACCTATTTTTGGAATCATCAATTTCAAGGATAGAAAGCTGTAATGATCCAAATCCTCAAATTTTGGTCTTAAATGGGAATTAAGAACATCTTCCAAAGTAAGATTATGGATATTCATCTGCTTTCCCAAATTTTCATAAGAAGGAATATCAATCCCCGAAAAGTGAATCCAATTCACGAAATCCTTATCTTTACAATCAAATTTAACCTGATCTAAATTGGTCGTGTATTCTGTCAATTTAATTTCTTCAGAATTATACTGTCTAACCTGAATCGAAGCATGCTTAAGTTCACGAAATCCGATGTGCAAAAGAGTTCCTGGAGGCATTCCTGTTTTCTCAGAAATACGACTTATTTTTTTCTTTGTCATGACAATATAGATATGATTAATTGTATCTTTAAAATAAACAATTCTCTTACTAATTAACCATTATTTTACAACAATGATTGAAACATTTGAAGCTATTTTAAAAAATCTTGGAATTGGATATAAACTACTTTTTATTCTTATAACTATCATATCTGGTTTTCTTATCTCCAAACTTATTCAATTTTTTATGAATAGAATGTTGAAAAAAGCTTCTGATATATTAAATGTTGACCCAACCAATTATAACTTTTTAAAAAATGCTGTTAGCTTTCTAATTTTCATCATAATGATGATTATCATTTTTTACTCAATACCTGAATTAAAAAGTGTTGGAGTGAGTTTGATGGCTAGTGCCGGAATTTTAGCGGCCATACTTGGCTTTGCATCTCAGCAGGCTTTTTCGAATATTATAAGTGGTATTTTTATTGTTATTTTTAAACCTTTTAGGGTTGGCGATTTTATTAAGATTGGAGAATTACACCTCGGTACAGTGGAGGATATCACCTTACGACACACCGTGATTAATAATCCGGAAAACAGGAGAATCATTATTCCTAATTCAGTTATTAGTTCAGAAACCATTTTAAATTCGTCGATTACCGATCCAAAAGTCTGTTCCTATATTGAAATAGGTATTAGTTATAATTCCAATATCGACAAAGCCATTAAAATCATACAAAATCAAGCATCCAAACATTCAAATTTTTACGACAATAGAACCGATGAGGAAAAAAGTGAAAATATAGATCAAATTATTGTACGCGTTATTAACCTAGGCGATTCGAGTGTTAACCTTAGAGCATATGTTTGGGCGGAAGACTCGGGCAAAGCTTTTATAATGAAATGCGATTTATTAAAATCAATTAAAGAGCAATTTGATAAAGAAGGGATTGAAATTCCATTTCCACATCAAACTGTTTATCTTCGACAGGATGAACCTTTAAAAATTACTCAAATATAAAATCAATATGGATGTTTAGTAAATATAATCAAGTACCGTGAGTCAGTAATACATACAGCCACTACTTGATTCCTTATAACTTGGAATGTTTCCCTTGAACCTTTGTGCCCTTACAACACAAATAACAATTGTATTCCAATCGGACTGTTTCCCTGGGTCGGTGTGATGGAGAAATCTCCTCATTCCCAGGGTGGCACTCGCGATGCTCCTTTACCCTGGGCTATTGGTGTTTGAGCTCTTCAGGCTTTCCATTTTCTCATTGTCCTTGATTTGTCCCTTTTACCTTGAAGCTTTGTGCCCTTCTACTAAATAGAATTCTCGGCGCTAAGCACCTCGCAATTGAGTAATTCTTTAATTACATTTTCGGTCAATTCACTTTTGAAGGCAAACTCGAAACGAATATCCATCACATAGGCTTTTAAGCGCATTTTGTAGCAAAGTTTATCATACTTTATATCATTAACAAAAATAACAGCTATTGGTTTCGCCAAATAAACATATTTTGAAACCTTAGCCACTTCCGTAGCTATTTTTCGTACCTGGTGTGTATTGATCGTAATTGGCAAATAAATTTCGGCAACTACCTGACAATTGGTCTCTCCCGAATTCGAATTGGAGATGGACTGATTCATCAGTTCGCCATTGGGCAGAGTAACAATTGAATCGTCAGCCGTTTGAACCCGGGTAGATCGCAGAGACATATCCAGAACCTCACCATAGGTACTTCCAACTTCAATTTTATCACCAATTTTAAACGGACGGTCGATAATGATCACAAAACCACCAAATATATTCTTTAAAATATCCTGAGCGGCAAAACCTACGGCAACACCCACCGATGCACCAAAAGCAATCAAGGATCCCAATGGTGGATTAAATATTCCCTCCACGATAATATAAGAAATTACCATCCAGCAAATAATTTTCACTACCGGAACAATGGCTTTTCCTCTTACTCTTCTATCCGGACTTTTTTCAGACCAAATCTCGATGCTTCGGGTCAAAAAACGAACCATAAAATATCCGATGACAATAAAAACCAATGCCCAAAATATCTTCGAAAAAGAAATGATATTTGAAACATCGGGAGCATCAAACTTATTACCAATTGACTTAATTAGATCATCGCTTGAAGAAACAGTAGAATCTCCCTTAACAAGTTCCGATTTTGAAATTGAATCGACAACTTGATTTTGCGATAACGAGACTTGTGAACAGACAAAAAGGCTCACGATAACAAGAATTATATTTATGATTTTTTTCATTTTATCTTGTAATTATTTTAGAATCTAAAACTTGTTTAGTAGATATAATTTAAAACTGACAGATGATTCACAACTTGTCTGTATACAAGTAAGTTGATCGAATACTTGCCCTCTTTTTGAATTAAAATTCCATCATCAACAAAAACCATTAAATGGGCAAAACTTTCCTCTTTTGTCCATGAAAAAATATCCGCATGCTCTTCTAACAATAGTCCTCCATGAAGAACTAGTGCATGCAAACTTGTAATTTGAGTTGGATTTAATGAATTAAAAAAAGAATACTCCAAATGCCTAAATTGTAAATGAAAACTATTATCCTCAACATTTATCACCGAACGCATCCAAAACAACAATGCCATGGAAAGGTTATTTTGCGCAAATTTATACAAACGATTAAAATAATCTTCCTGCAAATAAGTCTGTTTATCCGCTTCTGACATTCTTCTATAAGTCCTTTTAAGATGAAAATCTTTTGGTGGTAAAAAATTAAGTTTAAAGCCACTAAACTTATGGCGTTTTATAATTATCTCCTTTAACTGATCCTTATTCAAGCTATCCAGATTGACAACATATCCAAAATAATCACTCATGTTTAAAGTGTAATCAAGATACTTGTATGTATAAAGCAAACAGGTGCTCAGCCAAAAAATTCGCGAATTAGTTTGTGAAATCAGCCTAAAAAACTGAGCGAGATTGTCAAAACCATGAAGTTTACGCAGGAATAACTGATGTACATTTTCAATTACAATTATTCTTCGTCCTTTCAGATTTTTAATTTTCTCTATTAATTCGTCTATTGATTTAAATTCCAAGTCACTGAAAACGGTCTGTAAAAAAGTATTAAATTCTTCTTCAGTACTAATTTTACGATCCAAACTAAACCTGTAAAAAGGATACTGATGTCCGAATTTCTCATTAAAAACACTCACCATAGATGTAATCCCACTACCCGCTTCTCCTACCAGGCAAGTAGGAGTAAACTTTCCTGTTGTCCAATTGCTATATGCAACTTCGAGTTGCTGAATAACAGAAGATCTCTCAATTCTAAATTTAGCATTTGTAAGAGGTGCAATTTGAAACAGATGCTGGTACATTAAGGGCAAGCGTGCAATGGCAGTTTCAGTTTCAGATAAGTAATTGGATAGTTCACTGCCAATCCCCTCCTTTTTATCAGACAAACCCAAAACTTTACGATAGGCCGTGTATTTTAAACGACCTTGCTTACTCAAATCAATAATTTGAAGGTAAGATTTATGCAAAAACTCTTTGGAGAAAGACAAAACATTTACCAGAATATTTTTAGCATCCCTGATTCTTTTTTTTCGAATCATTTCTGTCTGTTTCTGATCCAAATGATCCAGAGTAATTGCATTCGTAATTTCCGATATAAAACTGGCATTAATTCGATCAACTTCATCTAACACATCTCTGGATAGTTCTGTATTGGATTGCTTATTTTCTTTTGCTTTCTGCACAGCCCTTTCGATACCTTCCCAAAATTCAGAAAGCTGACTGCCTTCATTCTCAAGATCCTTAGCGTTATAATACTCTAATGCATACTCCACAATACCAGCCAATTCACTTGTATTGCTTAAGGATTTCCGAATTCCAGTTAATAAAATATTCTTCTGAATAGAAAGAGGATGCTCAATGGATTCGATTAAGCAACCATGTACAATATCAAGAACACTTGTTTCGCGAAGCTTAAGAGAACTTTTACTTCTTCCCCATCCTCTTTTATAGGGGAGTAAATAGCTCGAAGGCATATTTTCAAATTCTTTTAAACATGCTCTCTTCAACAAATCAAAATGCGGCGCAAAATCTGTGTTCATCAATTTCTCGATGTAATTGGGAATTCTATCAGCAAGTAACTGCTTCGAAAGGATATTTTCTTGAACCTCCTGAAGATTACTCCCAGTCTCATTCTTTTTTAATGCCCCCTCCAAACTATTCACAAAAAAAGAATCAGATACTAACAAAACTTCATCGAGAATACTTTTTATCTGAACTTCAGACTGATTAAAAATATTCGAAATGGCTAAATTTGAAAATCGAATTTCGTAAACCAATCGCCAATGCTCAAACAGAGCAAATGCCTGCCCGTTATAATTGGCAAGTATTTTCTCCTGACTCTTTAAAATCGCTCTTGCTTTTTTAGTCAACTTTCCCGCTTGAATTTTACGGGAAGGAAATTCAATAGTACCTGCTTTTGCATGCAATTCTGTGTACATTACATCCAAAGTCTCTTTAAGCTCTTTAAAATTGAGTTCAACTTCGATCTTTTTAGCGGCCAGTTGTTGTGTTAATTCTGTTAATTCCTGAACAAAATCACTTTCAACCCATTTGCTACGTGCAAATAATTTGGTTTCTATTTGTCTATCAATTGTCTTGATCGTTTGAAAAATATTCTGACGAAATGATAGAACATCATCAACAATAGGATTTGCATGTTCTAAAAACCGCACAAAATAAATAAGTTCCGCTACCTGTTGACGATGTATTTTGTGTTTCCAGAAATTTTTAGGAATTGGTTCCTTCTTAAATAATTTGCGAAATATATTTCTTACACCAAGCAATCCCCAGTTAATTTTTAGAAAGAATCGTTTTCCAAATTTTCCGATCTTTAAAATCATTCCATCCGAAGGAATGGCGTAAAACCGATCCTTGTCCTGAACCTCATCAACAAACTCTTCAAAACCCGAAATGTATTCTTTAATTTCTGCAAATTGATCGAAAAACTCCGAAACATCAAGATGATTTATTTCATGAAAATAGTCATGAACATATTTTTTAAATTCCTCACTACTTTTTAAGTAATCGGAAAAATCATCAGTTACATCCTTACCTTTTTCAATCGAACCGATCGTTTTCTGCAATGTTGATATCATGTTCTCAACCGGATGAAGAGAACTTAGTAATTTGGATGAGTAGTTAGTGTACATAGCTTAGCGATCGTTAATAGCAGGATTTAAAATACAAAAAATACCTGATATACCAACAACAGTATGAATCTGTAAATTTATTTGCAAATTTTAATCATAAACACTAAAAAAATGGTCAGAAACAGTTCCATGAATATATCCGTCATTCTACTTGGTGGGACTTACTACATTTGACTGGACAATGAGTTAAGCCCTTATCTTTACACACATGAATAAAAGAAAAAGAACAGTTTACGACAGGGAATTTAAATTAATGGTCTTCAACCTATGTTTGAGTGGAAGACCATCATCTTCAGTAGCAGAAGATTTGGATTTAGATAAATCCATGGTTCGCAGATGGATTAAGGAGCACCATAAATATCAGGATAATAGTTTCCAAGACAATGGAAATGTTGTCATGACAGATTCTGAGCAAGAGATTTTCCGATTGAAGCAAGAACTTAAACAAGTTAAAATAGAACGAGATATCTTAAAAAAGGCAGTCGGCATATTCTCCAAGAGCGACAGTACAAATATCAATTTATAAAGAAGCATTGTCGCTTATTTACACTGTCGAGGATATGTGTGATGTAATATCTGTAAGTAAGAAGTGGATATTACCACTAGCTGAACCGGAAAGAGTCTCGGCGCTCTATTGATAGGAGACATTTAACAATCGAAATTAGAGCCGTTTTTGATAAAGTAAAAGGAAGGTATGGAAGTCCTAAGATTTATCAGGAATTAAAGGGTAAGGGTATTTTTATTGTTCGAAACAAAGAGTGGTTGGAATTATGCAATCGGAAGGACTAAAATGCATTATTAGGAAAAAGTATCGTGCATGTATCACTGATTCGAATCATAGCCATCGTATCTGTGAAAAATCATTTAAATAGAAATTTTAAACAAACGCTTCCATCCAAAGCATGAGTCTCAGACATTATATACATTGCAACTGATCAGGACTGGCTTTATCTAACAACGATTATGGATTTGTATGATCGTAAAATTATTGGCTGGTCACTTTCTGAAAATATGACCACAACAGATACAGTCGCTAAAGCCTGAAAGATGGCTGTGATTAACAGGCAGATATAGAAAGGAATAATCTTTCATTCTGATAGAGGAGTACAGTACTCTTCATAGGAATTTCGAGAACTGATTAAGCCATATAACATTCTTCAAAGTATGAGTCGGAAAGGTAACTGTTGGGACAATGCGGTTGCAGAGAATTTCTTTAAAATAATCAAATCAGAATTGGTTATGCACAAGCATTTTACTCTTTCTTTTAAGC
>JBFFMG010000117.1:0-9662 GCA_041554215.1 Labilibaculum sp. | reverse complement strand
TGGCCGATGCTGATGAAATTATATTAAACATTATTTCAGAATACAGTAATGCTTTGGGGATCGCTTATCAGATTAATGATGATTTGGATGATTTCAAACAGACAAGTATTACCAGTGGATTTAATACCATTCAACCATCCTTGGTTTCTACACTTTTGAATCAAAAGCATCCTGATAAAATGCAGGAATGGTTCAATCGTAGTAAAAATGGAGATGAAAGCATCAATACAGAGTTTTTACAATGGACAGAGACCAGACAGGCAATGAAAGAAGCAGAAGAAATGCTGAAGATCTACAAACGAAATGCTTTGAAAGCCTTACGAACATTAAATAATCCAACATTGAAAATATTACTGACTCGTTTGTTGAATCGTATCGTTCCAGAGAATTCATAAACCCCCAATCCCCTGAATGGGGCAAATGACTAATTAATTGTATTTTTTTTAAGTCCCCTTTAGGGGATCTAGGGGTAAAAAATAAAAAAGTAAAAGCCCATCGGCTAGAGATAAAATAAAAATTAATATATACAATACATCACCTTGAAGAAAAATAATAACTGCAATCAATCCATACTCGAAGCACTTATAAAAGCAAGAGAAGTACTAAGTGATGAAGCACAAAATCAGATCAAATCTTTTTTAGTTTCTCAGAAATGTGATGACGGAGGATTTATGGATCGTGCAGGAAATGCCGATTTGTACTATTCCGTTTTTGGTTATACTCTTGCCTTAGTTTTAGATTTTAAATTAAATATCGTTGAGGAACGAAAATATCTAAGAAGGCAACAACAGAGGGAAAAACTGGATTTTGTGCATTCAGTATGTTTGGTTCGATGTAATTTTTTGTTGCATCTAATCGAGTTGAGACAAAAATCTGCTTTGCCAGCATCTAAATTTTTATCCATTAGTTTTGCTAAAGATTTAATACTTGGGAAAGTTGTAAAAACCTTAAAAGCTAATTGCTCTGAATTATTGTGGGATCTGGAAGAATATTTGGGCGATGATGGAGGATACAATCACAACAAAAAAGCTGCGGCAAGGTCTACTATTTATGCAAATTACCTGATGTGGACACTTTATCAGGATTTGCAAACAGAACAGGATGTTTTGGATGAGATTACAGATGCAAATCGATTATTAAGAGCTGAAAACGGATCATTTGCTAATGAAGAAAATAGTTCAGACGGTGTAACTTCGTCAACGGCTGCAGGACTAATCATGAGTTCACTTGTTGAGTCGATTGAAATTGTGAAAACACAGGAATGGTTGAAGAAAATGCTCACCAAACGCGGCGGTTTTATAGCAGCAGAAGGTGTTCCCATTGCAGATATGTTATCTACTTCAACGGCACTTCTGGCTTTGCAGATAACTGGGATAAATATGCACGATTATGCTGAAAATTCCGTAAATTTCATCAATCTGCACTGGGACGAGTCCGGAGGGTTTTTTGGCAGCATTGCCGATATGACCTGCGATGTGGAATATACCTATTACGCGCTTTTGGGTTTAGGGGTACTTTCATGAGTTATGAGTTGCGGATTTAGCTGTCATCCAGAGGAACCGAGGGATCTGTTAAATAGGAAGAGATCCTTAACTTTTTTCAGGATGATGCACCTAAGAGTTATGAGTTAGGAATTATAAGTTATGGGTTTTACAGTCATCCCGAGGAATTTATTGAATTTGAAGAGATTCTTATTACTTGATATTTATTTAAAAAAATGACAACAAACTACGACAACATACAATCCCTTAAACAGAAACTGGATGCTTACATCATTTCTCTTCGAAATGATAAGGGTTCTTGGGATGGCCGATTGTCAAGTAGTGCCTTGTCTACTGCAATTGCTGTATTTGCATTGTGGAAGTACGATCCAAAGAAATACAATTTTCATATCCAAAAAGGATTAAACTGGTTGGTTACTAATGCCAATTTTGATGGCGGATGGGGAGATAGCATTCGTAGTAAAAGCAATTTAAGCACAACACTTTTGACTTGGGCTTGTCTATCCATTGTAAAAGATGAATCAATCTATGCAGACTGCATTCACAATGCGGAAAATTGGCTGACTGATCGATTGAAAAAGTTGGATCCTAAATCAATAAGTACCGCAATTCTAAATCATTATCAGAAAGATCAGACCTTTTCGGTTCCCATCTTGGCCATGTGTGCATTATCTGGCCGACTAGGTGAAAATGGTTGGGATTTAGTGCCGCAACTGCCTTTTCAGATGGCAGTTTTTCCCGATCGTTTGTTCAAATTGTTGAATCTTTCTGTAGTAAGCTATGCTATTCCGGCATTAATTGCTATTGGCTTGGTAAAATCAGTAAATACTAAAGCAAGCAAGCCAATTGCGGCACTAAATAAATCGGTGAAAGCAAAAGTATTAAAAGTACTTGCAGAAAAGCAGCCTGATAATGGAGGCTTTTTAGAGGCTACACCGCTAACTGGATTTGTTCTCATGAGTTTGGTAGGTTCTGGAGAGAAAGAGCTTGAGGTTTGCTCTAAAGCATCTGAATTCTTGAGTAAATCCATTCGAGAGGATGGTTCCTGGCCAATAGATACGCATTTGGCTACTTGGGTGACTTCCTTAGCGGTAAATGCATTGGATGATGAAAGTTTGGCAAGCTTGCCTGAAATAGAGAAAACGGTGAACTGTTTACTCGATCAGCAATTACAGGAAACACATCCCTTTACCAAAGCAGAACCGGGTGGTTGGGCCTGGACACACCTGCAAGGAGGTGTGCCGGATGCAGATGATACTTCGGGGGTGCTTGTTGCCTTGCATCGACTGAAAGAATTTCACGACATTCCCAAAAAAGTGGTTGAAGATGGAATAAATTGGTTGCTAAAAATGCAAAATTCTGATGGCGGAATGCCTACATTCTGCAAAGGATGGGGAAAATTGCCTTTTGATTGCTCTTGTCCTGATATTACTGCTCATGCAATGAAAGCACTTAGTCTTTGGAGCAGGGAATTGGATTCGGAATTAAAATTAAAAGTTCACGAATGTTTCAGAAAAGCCTGGAAATATATAAAATCAACACAGCAAGCAGATGGTTCGTGGTTGCCACTATGGTTTGGGAACGAAGATGATGCAAAACATCAGAATCCAGTGTATGGAACTTCCATTGTTTTGTATTCCTTAACTTGCATTGAGTCAGTGTGTATATTTGGTTCAGGTGAAGTTAAGATTAAGGCCTTGGATTTTCTGCTTTCCACTCAGAATCAAGATGGTGGATGGGGTGGAAATGCTTCTCTGATTTCAACAATTGAAGAAACTTCACTGGCAATTCGTGCCTTAAATGGAACTGATAATTGGGAGCAAATAAGTAAGGGGCTGACTTGGTTGCAGAAGAACTTACCCAAAGATTTATCAGAAATTAAAGCCACACCTATTGGACTTTATTTTGCATCCCTTTGGTATTTCGAGGACATGTACCCTCTGGTTTTTGCCAGTTCTGCATTAAAAGAGGTTTTGAAAACATCTGTTTTTCAAGAACAAGAAGAAGCTTTTTCGGAAAAGACCTGACAGCGTTTTTTCAACCTGTCAAAATACTATTTGGAATCTATAAGTATTCACAGAACTCACCCCTTTGTCCTTCGGACATCTCCCCTGAAAAGGGAGAATCATACCTTGATCTTATTTTATGAAAATCTGTTTAATTATTGAATCTTTCCCTTATTAAGGGAAAGTGCCGACAGGGTGCGTTTAATTTGTCTCTTTTGTAGTATAAAAAAAGGCGTGATTAATCGCACCTTCATATTTTAGTAATTGTTCATTTTTATCTACTCATCACAATCAACAGCCACTCCAATCATCTCCCAAAAAATCTTCTCATCCATCACATTAATATGATATTCCATGGCTTTGCGGTTTTTGCGGCCTTTGCCCGAAAATGAATCATGATGAGCGGTAATTAGATAATCTACATTCTTGGAAACTACACGTTTTACAATTAAACCACGCTCTTTCACCAATTGCTGAGCTACTTCACTATCAATACGCTCGCCGTTTATTTTACAGGAAAGATGACCTGAGAAACAAACACTTTTTCCTTTTAATGATTTTAACTGTTTTTGAACGCCCGGAGTCGTGATTTGTATTTTAGTTCGTTCATATTCAATCAACAATTCCAGATCTTTTGGCAGGATGCACAGCAATTCAGAAACCAAATTAATGTCTTCCATTTCTGTATTGGTCAAAATCTCATCGAGCAGGTAAATACGAATTAACTTTCGCAAATACTCCCTGTGAATCTTCATCACCTGATCTTTGGATAGCTTGTAATCCGAAGCCAGTTCTACCAATGAAACAATTTCTCTTTCGCTAAGAATACGATCAGCCAAAGCCCGATCCAAAACGTTTAAATATTGACGAACAGGAACCGAATCTCCGGCATTGGATGTCAATCTGTTTAAAAGGTCGTAAAGGCGTGTTTTTTGAATATTGGCAATGTTTTTTGCCTCTTTACGTTTGATGAAAATATTACGTTCTTTCGGACAATCATCAATTTTAATTACGAATAAAAAATCTTTGACAAAATCTTCTATTTCGAACTTTTGATTGTATAAGTTCTTTAATATTGAGAAAAGCTTTGCAGTTGCAATTGAATCAGCCTTAGCGGTATGTCGTGTAGATAAATCGATATCGTAGTAGGTGCACAATTGTTCCAATCGGCGCAAGCCAGATTCCGGAGCTACCAAATTGGCCAATTTTAGGGTGCAGATGCCTTTAAATTCGGCAAGTTCTCCATTTAATGCAGGTTTTAAAAAGCGGATGGCAAAATCAAGATCATGCGAGACCAGTGTTTTACCATTTAATCGGGATAAGATATCTGGTGCAATTTCGGAAATGGAAGGTGCATTTTTTACCATTTCATCAGTAATGCCATGAATATGGAATCCTTCAATGTCTTTTCCAGGATGAATTAATGTTTCGTAACTATCGAGAAGCTCGCCGTTCCAATTCACGGTTTGTATGGCTAATTCAATTAAATGATCGCCGTGTTGAGGTGAAATACCGGTAGTTTCCAAAGAAATAATGGCAAATTGATGATTGTAGAGTTCCAGAATTGGATCAGTTGTCATAGGTTAATTTTGCTTAGCTTGTTTGATTGAAAACAAATATAAAAAAATTATGCTTAGACCTGACAGGTTTCTAAAACCTGTCAGGTCTTAATTCATTTTTATTAAAAAAAATGTAGTTTTGAGACTCAGAGATATAAAACACAAAATTAACATACACTTATGAGCATTGAAAAGCAACAAGCACAGGAACTGATTGATTTTATCCATAGAAGTCCGAGCACATACCATGTGGTGAATAATATTCGCGAAGAATTAACAGAAGCAGGATTTCAGGAATTGGATCTTCGGGAAGAATGGACGATTGAAAAAGGAGGGAAGTACTTTACGACTAAAAACGGATCTGCCATTTTTGCTTTCCAAATTGGAACAGGCGAAATTGAAGAAGAAGGATTTCAGTTGATTTGTGCACATAGCGATGCGCCCGGTTTTAAGATCAAGCCAAATCCTGAGATAGCAGTAGAAGGAAATTATCTGAAACTGAATACAGAAGTATATGGCGGTCCGATTTTACGAACATGGATGGATCGTCCGCTTTCCATTGCTGGCAGAGTATCTGTGATATCAACCGATCCGTTAAATCCTGAGCATTTGTATGTGAAGATTGACCGCCCTTTGATGGTGATTCCAAATTTAGCCATTCACCTGAATCGTGAGGTGAATGAAGGTGGCGCCCTAAATAAGCAAAAGGACATGCTTCCATTGCTAGCCATGATAACTGATGATTTGGAAAAGGACAATTGTTTGGTAAACCTAATGGCTGAGGAGTTGAAGATTGATGCAGAAGCCATTATTGATTTTGATATTAATTTATTTGAAGTGGAGAAAGGTTGTATTCTTGGCTTAAATGAAGAGTTTATTTCGGCACCTAAATTAGACGATTTGGCCATGTCGCATACCGGATTAAAAGCATTGTTGGCTTCGGGCGAATCGAAGAAAACCAAAATACTGGCTATTTTCGACAATGAAGAAGTGGGAAGTGTAACCAAGCAGGGAGCAGGCTCGCCGGTTTTGCGTCATTTATTACAGAGGATCGTTTTTAAATTGGGTAAAGATATGGAAGCTTTTCAACGGGCCATCTACAATTCTTTCATGATTTCGGCTGATATGGCTCATGCCGTTCATCCAAATGGTTCAGATAAACACGATCCATCTAACCGCCCATACATTAACAAAGGACCGGTAATTAAGATTCATGCCAACCAAAAATATACTACCGACGGCGATTCGGGAACCGTATTCGAAACTTTGTGTAAGAATGCCGATGTTCCTTACCAAAAGTTTGTGAACCGTTCCGATTTAGTGGGAGGGAGCACACTTGGTAATGTTTCAACCGGTCAGGTAGATATTCGCACGGTAGATATCGGAAACCCAATGTTTGCCATGCACTCGGTTCGCGAAATGGGTGGTGTTAAAGACAATGTGTACATCCGTAAAGTATTTACTTACTTTTTTGGATTGTAGTAATTACTAGAATATAAGAAAAGGCAGCATTTTAGTGCTGCCTTTCGTTTTTATGGTCTTACCAAGCTTCGTGGGCTCCCGATAGCTATCGGGATTAAAGAATAATTAATCTTCAATGATTTTATCCATCAACTTGATACTGGTTTTTTGAACCTTAATAATGTCTTTGTATATATTTATATCTTGCATCGATTTATCAGTAGTCTCAAAGTCATTTATCGCTTTAATGCAATACTTCTTGGCCACTACGTTTCGGCTAAGCATCGTACTTACATCAGCATAAATCAAAAAATCTTTATAATCAGGTTTTTCCTTTTGATCTATTAACTCAATAATTTTTAGTAGGCTTTCTTCAGCCTTAACCCGATGTTTTTCAGCAAATTTTAAAGGCAAATGATAATCTGTAAAAAGTGAAAGATGAGTAATAGCCTTACTTTTAAGGTAAGTTGTGTTGTCGGGGTCTAAAGTTAATGCTTCATTAAAGCTTTTTAGAGCTTCTTGCTCTTGTCCTTTTTTATGCTGAACGGCTACTCCTTTGTAATAATTTCCTGCTGCACTTTTAGGATCCAATGTAAGAGAAACATCAGCGTAGACAGACAAGTCTTCAAAATTTTTAGTTCTCACTAAGCACTCACAAGCTAAAAGAGTGAGTTCTATGTTTTCAGAATCATTTTTTAATTCAATAAGAGTTTTATTTAAGGTCGGCTTCACTTTACCCGAATAATACAAAGCTGTAAGTGTTTCACTAGTTTCTCTTTTTACTTCCTTTTTCACTTTACCCATATATTTTTAAAATTATATTTTAATCGAATACCGTTTTTGGCGGTTTTGTTCTTCTTCGAATGGGCAAAGTTACAAATTGAAAAATGGTTTATTGCTTTTAGAGGATTCTATTTGTCTATTTAAGTCGGGATCCAAACTCACTTTTTAACTTAAAGTGATAGAGCAAAACGATTAAAATATTACTATTCTGTCAGTAATTTTAAATCAGTAGAGGACTTGTAATCATTCAAACATCCAACAAAAGAATTAAAGTTCCCAACTTCATTTCCCTTATTTTTATTAAATACCTCAATATTCAAATTCTGGATATTTTTTATTCCCACCAATTCAAACAACTTTAACAATTCGGGCCAATGCTCTTCATCTATTTTAAAAAGGGTACTCAAACGATCAATTTTCCAATAGCTAATATCCGAACGATTCAAACCGGTAAACTCTTTCAGCCTATCACCTTCAGGAGTAGCACTATGGGTAATAAACAAAAATGTTCTGATCACCAGCATTTCATCTATTACATTACAAAACAGGTAGCCAACTCTCACCTCCCCAGGTTCAATGGGAATCAACAGGTAGCCTTTATATGGTTCCAACGATTTTAAATGCGGAAATGTAATGGCAAGCATAAAATTCCGACTAAAAGCACCCATACCATCCAATCGCTCCTCCATTCTCTTCAAAGCATGAGCCTGAATGTAAACGTCCAGTTTCTTTTTTTCTCCGCTATAATGATTCCCCAACAAGGAAGCATCAACCTTTGCCCATTCATGCACATTTGCATTAGATGGCAATCCTACCTTATATATCGATCGCCTGTGACCATTAATGCTGATACTTTTTACAATAGGTAGAAATGCAGAAACCTCAGGAGTATAATCAGAAATGCAAGACCCCTCTCTCTTAAGAGTGATACAGAATATCTTCTGACTAACATCTGTAAGTGAACTAATTAGTTTTATAAACAGAGCCCTGTTGTGAGCCTGAAACAAAAGCTCGAGGCCCTCACAATCGTATGCTGTACCCGGAAATTCACACAGCTTCTTTTTTCTCTCTTCACCCTTAACTACATTCTGAATAACGAACATATAAACAGAGAAAACATTCAACTCAAAAAGCGATACCGTTTTATCCCTCAAGGATATATTTTCCTCGCGCAATAATCGTTGAAGCAAGTGGTGCACCTTTTTCAACTCTGCTCTGCTAACAATGCTATTGCCATATCGCCGGGGAGCCCTTACATGTTGAACCATCATTTGCATATGTTCACGTTCTCTTTTGTTCAACAAATGCACCGGAACATCTTTGCCCAGTATCTTGCGCAAAGCGATCTCCATTCTCTTCTCAAATATGGATAAAGCATTCTCAGGCCTCTTGACATTTCCTTTACTTCTATTTTTCGTTTTGCTTGTCTTTCCCATTTGTAATTCTCAAATAATACCTCCGCTAGCGCTAGCTTGTAGCTCGTGCTCTGCTTGCAGCAAAATAAAATTATAAAATCTCAACTGCCAATTGTCCTGCCTCTCCAGCATAATTCTTGGCACTGTTATATTTCCAATGATGTGCTTCTTCTACAAATCTTGCTTCAATTGGCTTATTATGGATATAGTTTAGTTTCTCTGTTATCACCTTATTGCTCCACAACTCTATAGGTTGATTATTCTGTTGCCAAAATTGCCTGTATTTTACATTACTATTTATCTTTCCTGCACGTTCCATCATCCAAAGCATCCATTCCTTTCTACTACATCAATCCAGTATGTCGTTGCAAAACTGACAAAGTACAAACCTTCTTTATTGTGGAATTTATATTTACGACTCAAAATTAATGTACTTATAATGTGATCAAAAGGCTTTGGTTTGCATTCGCAAAACACGAGCTACAAAGCTCGTGCTAGCGGGGCTGCCTTTCTTGTTTTGACAGTCTTACTAGGTTTTATAAGCGATTTCAAAAAGTAATCTTATCTACCAACCGAAGGGAGTCATGCGCCAAGTAAGCAAGCCGATTAAATTTACTTATTTATACTTTGAGCAATCCAAATTTTATTGGCTTGCTGGTGTTTCTTAATTAAGTTGAACTATCAAATGGCTCGTCAACGCCCATGAAATTTAGCTTTTGTGTGTGCCTTGAATGGTAAATTTAATAAAAGTTCTTTTATAATGTTAAGTTTTGTAGAAGAAAGTCCAGAGGGTGTAAGTCCCTTATGCACTGGGGTGACTCCTGGAAGCATTAGCAAGTGGCAAGGTGGTTTGGGGTGATCCATGCACTGAAGTAAGCCAAACTGCAATAGATGTTTTGCTTAGAATTATTTTATTTCTTCAATCATCTATATTTC
>JBFFMG010000116.1:0-9677 GCA_041554215.1 Labilibaculum sp. | reverse complement strand
GAAAAGAACCGTTCATTCATGCTTGGGGAAACATGAGAAATTTAAGAACGGTTCTTTTCATCCATAAAAGGAATCAAGTGTAGAGAAATGAAAAATCTAAATCATTGGTATTATTCCATGAAAAAGATTACAGATCTTTCCTCTACTGATTGAAAAATCCTAACTTAGAAAGTGTAACAAGCTTTTTAAAATACAGGAAGAGATACTAAAATGCCGGAAGATACAGAAACGATACTTAAAAACATACAAAGTGGTAACTTACAGGAGTTTGAAAAGTTATTCCGTGAATATTACCCTTTACTATGTCATTACGCTCTACGATTTGTGAAAAACACAAATCAGTCGGAAGAAATTGTTCAGGAATTGTTTTGTCAGTTATGGGAAAACAGAAAAAATTTAAAAATACACACTTCATTAAAAGCCTACCTTTACAAAGCAACTTATTTTAATAGTTTGCAGGTATTACGAAAAAGAGGTGTAAAAACACAATACGAAGAATATATCAAAAATAACCCACAAGAAAACTCATTACCAATAGATTCGGTAGAAGAAAAAGAAATTTACACCATTGTAAATAAAACTCTTGCCAATTTACCCGATCGTTGCAGTAAGATATTCAAAATGAGTAGATTTGAAGGTTTAAGATATCAAGAAATTGCCGATAAATTATCTATTTCGGTAAAAACGGTTGAAGCAAATATGGGAAAGGCATTAAAAGCCTTCCGAAAAAATTTAAAAGATTACGTTGGAATTATTGTGCTATAAATAAAATGGAAGAAAATACATCACATAAAATTGAGTGGGAAATCATTTCGAAATATCTAAGTGGAGAAATGAGTGCAGAGGAAAAATTGGCATTTGAAAAGTTGATTGATTCCAATCCTGAGTATGCAGAAGTTGTTTCTGCATCCAATAAAGATTTGGGCATAATTCAAGAGGTTAACGAAGTTCAACAACAATTTAACGTTGATGCAGCTTGGTTGGCAGTAAGATCGAACTTAAGCGATCCTAAAATAAATAACATCAGAAAGGCAGTTCCTTTGTTTTCAATTCAAAACACCCGAAAACTGATACAAATTGCAGCCATGTTCATAGTTACAATTGGCCTTGCATTTGCATCCTATCATATTTATACCAATCAACTTGCTCCTTACCAAAGTATCTCATCGGAACTAAATGAAAGTGGCAAATCCATTACTCTAGCTGATGGTTCGATCGTAACTCTGAATGGTAAATCGGAATTGGTATACGAGAGGTCATTTACAGGAAACGAAAGACGGGTTAAACTAACTGGAGAAGCATTTTTTACGATTGCTAAAAATCCAGAAAAACCATTCATTATTTCGGTTGAAAATGCAGAAGTTAAAGTCTTAGGTACCTCTTTTAATGTAAATGCTTACAATAAACATGTGGAAGTTCTGGTTGAAACGGGCAAAGTTCAATTCTCACTTACAAAAGAACCAAATAATAAAATTATTCTTGAAAAAGGTGATTTTGGGGTGTTACAGGAAGATTTTCTTGAAAAAAGGGTGCAAAGTGATGAAAACTACCTTTCCTGGAAAACTCAACTAATGGTTTTTAAAGCAATGAGTTTGCATGATGTTGCTAAGGTTATTAACCGAACCTATCAGGTTAATATTGAATTTAACGATACAGCAATTCAAAATTTACCAATCACAACATCATTCAACCAAACACCTCTTATGGATGTTCTGGAAAACCTATGCCGCCCGCATAATCTAACCTACGAAAAGAATGGGAATCAAATTACATTAAAAAAAGACCTTAAGTAATTCACTGGCCAAATGAAGAACAGAAAAACATATCAAAAAATAGTGCGAAGCAAGCTTTCTAAAGCATTGCTTGTGCTTATAATATGCTTTGCTTCATATACTCTTTCGGCTCAAGAATCTCTTTTGAAAAACAAAATTTCTATTGATATTAGAGAATTAAGCATTACTGACGCATTGGATTCTATAGCGGCAAAAAACAACTGCTATTTCACCTATAACTCTGATTTATTTACAAGTAAAGAAAAGCTTACTCTTAAAGCTAATGATATTGAATTTGAAGTTATATTGCGAAAAATAGTTAAAGACTCCAGTTTTAAATTTCAGGTAGTGAATAAACACATTATTATTGTACCCGCTTTATACAAAACCGATAAACCTGTTACTTCAAGCATAATCCCTTACATTTCGTATCGAAATATTAGTGGTAAAATAACAAATCACTCTACTCAAATCTCCTTGCCTTATGCGAGTATCGGAATTCGAGGCAAGCATATTGGTACAATTAGTAATCAGGATGGTGAATTTGCACTTACTCTCTCGTCTGAAAATAGAAAAGATACACTTGTTGTTTCCTATGTTGGCTTTAAAAATTTTGAAATACCTGTTTCCGACATCTTAAACAGTCATCTCGAGATCAAGCTAATAGAAGATTTTATCTCTCTTCAGGAGGTAGTAATTAGAAATAACGATCCTAAATCGATACTAAAAGCCGCGATAAATAAAATTGAATTAAATTATCCGCAAAACGCAGCTAATCTCACCTCATTTTATAGAGAATCAGTACTTAAAAACAATAAGTATATGATTTACCTTGAATCTATTTTGGATATTTACAAAAATCCTTATTCAGAGAATGAGCTAACAGATAAAGTGAAAATATTTAAGAGTCGTAAAATTTATGACGTATCTCGTTTGGATACCATATCGTTTCGATTAAAAGGGGGCATTCAGGGTTGTTTAATGCTGGATATTGTGCAAAACAAACCTGAATTTTTAGACCCTGAATTTATAAATTTATACAACTTCCATTTATCGGACATTAGTACATTCAATAACAAGCCAGTATATGTTATTGATTTTCAACCAAAACCAAACCTAAAAATACCTTTACTGGAAGGTAAGCTGATTATTGAAACCAGAAGTTTGGCTATTATTAGTGCAGAATTTGGATATAATCAAGATCGATTACCTGAATTAACCAATCGATTTATTAGCAAAGCGAATGCTAAAACAAAAGTTAGACCTACTAATATTCAATATTCAGTAAACTATCGAAGTATTAACGGAAAGTATTTCCTAAATCATACATTGGGTAATTTAAAATTTAAGGTGAGAAATAAAAGAAAGTTCTTTTCGCAGACTTTCTCTACCTCTTTCGAAATGGCTACAACTAAATTGGATACCATTAATGTTAAAAGATTTAAACATCGTGAAACCATTGTACCATCAACAATTCTTTCGACCGAAAATCTCACGTACGACAGTCAATTTTGGGGAAATCAGACATTCATTAAACCCGAAGATAATATTAAAGAAGCTATTAAAAGAATTAGCAACAGCATGCAACAGGTTGCTCTCGATACTACAAAATAATTACGCTTATTTTTTTTTGCATGACATATATTTGTCCTAACTGTAAAAGAACTTTATTGGGTCGCAACCAATACCACTCCTGCTACATTACTGATAAAGAAACTCATTTGCAGAAAATGAATGCAAACATTAGTGAATTATTTGAAGTTCTCCTATCTCATCTAATTACTTTCTAAAATATAGAAATAATTTACTTGAAGACTTGTATCCAATTTAAGATTGGCGCAACATTTTTGTCGGTCTACACAAAAAAAATCATTTAGTATTGGAGTTTCAACTCCGTCGGGAAGAAGATCAATTTCCAATATATCAATGCAAAAGAATCTCCCGGAATCGAGTTTTACATCGTATTGCCATTAGTGAAATTTCTGAGATTGATCAACAATTAAAAAACTGGATGAAAGAGGCTTATCAAACCATCAAGAAATAATCATTTCATACTATTAATAATTTGCTTTGAAACGAAATATTCTAAAACTCTTTCTATTTTTGTATTCCTTTACAAAAAAACTTAATCCGTATCTTCATTAAATGGGAAGTCGAATAAAAAAAACAGTACAAAATTCAATTGGAATCATAATAGGTTGCGTTTTTTTGTTTCTCACTTTTCGTGATAAACCAATGACTCCAGTATGGGAAAGTTTAGCGAATGCTGATTATTTTTTCATTCTGCTTAGCTTCGTATGTTTATTCGTAATTTTTTACTTACGAGCCATGCGCTGGAAGCTGTTAATAGAAGAATCCGAAGAATATCCAAAATCCGACAAAGTATTTACCTCCGTACTACTTGGTTACCTGGTAAATAGTTTTACACCAAAATTTGGAGAAATAATTCGTTGTACATCCCTTCAAAAAACAACAAAAGTACCCGTTGCTATCTCAATGGGTAGCGTAATGGCCGAACGAGCTTACGACTTGCTGATTTTGGCACTTGGTCTATTCGTTGTATTTTGGATAGAGTTGGATCGTTTACAAGGGATTTTTGACTCCACAATCGGTGGAATTTCACATATTTATGGCTATCGCTATTTATATACAATTCCAGTTGTCCTTATTCTTCTATTTATCCTTTTTCTAATTAGCTTACGCAGATTAAAAAAATCAGAAAGAGGTCCAATCAAGAAGGGAATTCAATTTTTACAAAGTATGTTTCTATCCCTTAAGCAAGGTTTACTTCTTAAAAAGAGATTCCAATTTATTGTACTAACAATATTAATTTGGACAATGCTTGTACTATTAAATTACATCTACCTGCTTTGCTTACCTGAAACATCAGAATACTCAATCGGTTTTGCAATTGTGATTCTTTTTATTGGTGGAATTGGTTGGGCTTTACCAAGTCCCGGCGGAATAGGAACAACACATTTTCTCAATTTGCAATTATTCCTTGCCTTTCAGCTCGATCCAAATGCTGGAATTAGTTTCGGAATTCTTTCAAACGGATTAACTTTTATTGGAACAATACTAATTGGTGGTTATGGCTATTTCAGATATTGGGTAGAAACAAGAACACTGGAAAAACCACTTAAGGCTTAAATTCGTACTCTTTCACCAACAAGCTTCGAAGGAATTCAACAAAATCATATTTTACACCTATCTTTGTCGGATAAAATCATCTGAATACAAAAAATGAAATTTAGTCAATATAGTTTTTCCCCCGATATTAAAAGAAATTTAGAAAGTTTAGGTTTTAACAGACCAACCGACATTCAATTCAAAGCCATTCCTCCAATTGTTCGCGGAGAAGATGTGCTTGCAATTGCTCAAACCGGAACAGGAAAAACAGCTGCATTTGCGATT
This sequence comes from Labilibaculum sp., assembly GCA_041554215.1. Classification (GTDB taxonomy): domain Bacteria; phylum Bacteroidota; class Bacteroidia; order Bacteroidales; family Marinifilaceae; genus Labilibaculum. The sequence goes on along the minus strand of JBFFMG010000116.1, from coordinate 4,491 downwards.
CCAATAATCGATAAACTGCACAAAGGAAAAAAGAGTAAAAGCAGTAACGGCATTAAATGTGTTGTGATGGTACCTACCCGAGAGCTGGCCATTCAAATTACCGAAGTTTTTCAAAAAATTGGAAAACACACCAAAGTAACCAGCTTTTGTGTATTTGGAGGTGTTGAACAAGCTCCTCAGATTGCAAGTTTGCAAGATGGGATCGACATATTAATAACAACACCAGGTAGAATGTTCGATTTAACCAGTCAGGGATACATTCAGCTTGAACAAGTGGAAACCCTGGTTTTAGATGAAGCCGATCACATGTTGGATTTGGGTTTCATCAAAGACATTCAGGATTTGATCCGTTTTCTTCCAAAGAATCGTCAAACCTTGTTCTTTTCAGCTACCATCACCCCAAAAATTAAAAAACTAGCCTATTCGTTGGTTCGGAGTGCAATTCGCATTCAAATTTCGCCTAAAGATCCTGTATCTAAAAACGTTGAACATGGTGTGGCTTTTGTAAATATGGACGATAAGCGTTTCTTTTTAGAGCGTATGATTAAGGAGCACCTGGAAAGCAAAATACTGGTTTTTGTTCGAACAAAAGTAAGAGCCGAACGCGTTCACAAAGCCATGGAACGTGTAGGAATAGAAACACAAACCATCCACGGAGATCGCGAGCAAGACGATCGTTTAATTGCCTTAAATTCATTCAAAACAGGTAAAGTGAAAGTCTTAATTGCTACCGATGTAAGTGCACGTGGTATCGATATTCCAAATGTTGATTACGTGGTGAACTATGACATGCCTGATGTTGCCGAAAATTACGTTCACCGTGTAGGTAGAACTGGTCGTGGTATTCAAAAAGGATTGGCAATTTCTTTCTGTGACGAAAAAGAGGAGAAAAGCTTATTGTCTGACATACAGGAGTTTACTGGTACTGAAATTCAGGTAATGGACATTTCGAAAGGTGATTATTCTGCTACCATCGATTTTTCTGAAGACTATGCTAAAAGTTTAAAAGAATTAATGAATGAAGCTGAAGATTTTATGGAGAATCCAAAAAAGAAAAAGGCTAAAAAGAAAACTCCTGCAAAAAAAGCTCCAAAGAAGAAAAAATAAACAATTCAAAATAAAATAAACCTCAAATCCACTGGATTTGAGGTTCTTTTTTTATCAGGCAAAGCCCCTATTTAAAGACAATAAATAGGGCATAATCTTTGCTTTTCGGCAAAAATCCAAATATATTCGTTCCTCATTATCTAAATCAAACACCTATGCAATCACTAATCTCTCCCGAAAACAATCTAGTATTATTTTTCGTGATAGCAGGAGCCGCGGCTTTTGGTCTCTATTCAGAACACAAAAAATGGTTTGGTAAACTGTCTGGAATTTTGGTTACCATGATATCCATGTCTTTACTTGCCATGGCTGGAGTTGTTCCTGTAGCATCAAATCCTACAATTAAAGTAGATGTTTACGAATTGGTATTCTCCTATTTTATCCCCATCTCCATTCCCATGTTGCTATTCAGTTCCAACATACTTAAAATAGTAAAAGAAAGTGGAAAACTATTAATTGCCTATATTTTGGGTGCAATAGGAATTGTATTGGGATGTTTTATTGCTTATTCATTTATTGATTTGGGGCCTGATTCTGGGAACACAGCTGGAGTTATTGCAGCAACATTAATTGGAGGCAGTGTAAACTTTATTGCTGCAGCTGAGATATTGAATTTTAGCACCAATCCATTATTTACAGCAACTATAGCTGTTGATAATTTTGTATCGAACTTGTATACACTATTCCTGTTTCTTACTCCTTCACTCCTATTCTTATCACGCTTTTTTGTAAAACCTAAGAAAGAAAACGAAGTAGAACATCCTGCAGAATCAGAAAAAGCACAATTTCCAATGACATTGGAGCGAGTAGCCGTTTCCGTTTTTATTGCAGCATTAATAGCTGGTCTGGGCAACCTTTTGGCGCCTTACCTTCAAGGCATACTGCATACAAAATTAAACCTTAGCATATTGGTAATTACTGTTTTAGCAGTACTTGCGGCCAATCTTTTCCCGAAGCGACTAAAACCATTGGAAGACACAGCGTTCTCGCTTGGTTTATGGATGATGTACATTTTTTTAGCCGTAATTGGTGCGGCTACCAACATGACACAAATATTTAGTATTGGGCCTGCCGTATTGGGATTTTACCTGACCATCATGGTTTTCCATTTCCTATTTATGCTGGCCTTAGCCAAACTATTTAAACTTGACGTATACGAAGTTGTTATTTCATCGGCAGCAAACATCATGGGACCATCGGTTGCGGCTCCAATGGCAGCATCTATGGGACAAAAGAAACTCGTAACACCAGGTATTTTAGTAGGTATTTTAGGTTACATCATCGGAACATTTATTGGCGTTTCTATTGCTTTATTTTTAAGCTAGTTAGAATCAAAATACAAAGAATGTGAATATTCTCATTAATTAAAAATGGCTTTGCAATTGTGCAAAGCCATTTTTTTTGAAAAAATAATTACAATTTAAAAAACAAAAACGAAGTCCAATATAGAACCAATCCATGATCATAATAGCACTGTTAATTGGTTATTTTTTTTATTTTTATGTTTCGAAAAGCCTATAAACAAACCTGTATTTATTAATTTTTATGAAAAAAATTCTATTAACCCTTCTTGTATGCTTTACAAGTGTAATACTTTCGGCGCAAAACGATAGTATTCCCATGAGTGAGGAAGAATATCAGCGACTTACTGACAGCATTAATAATTCCTTCACTTACCAATATGGAAACATTCAACTAGAGAATGAAATAGCCACCTTAAACGTTCCCGATGGTTATAAATTTCTGGATGCAAAACAAAGTAAGTATGTGTTAACCGATCTTTGGGGAAATCCTCCGGAAGAAGTACTAGGGATGTTGTTTCCAAAAAACACTAATCCTCTCGATCAGGACATGACTTTTGCCGTTGAAATTACTTATTCGGAAGATGGCTATATTGAAGATGAGGATGCTAAAGATATCGATTACAGTGAACTTCTGGAAGAGATGCAGGAAGACACTAAAGATAGCAACCCTGCAAGAAAAGAAGCTGGTTATCCTGAAATACAATTAATTGGCTGGGCCTCTTCTCCATTTTATGATGCTGTAAATAAAAAGTTACATTGGGCAAAAGAATTGAAATTTGAGAATTATGAAGTAAATACCCTAAATTATAATATTCGTGTATTAGGACGAAGGGGATTCCTAAACCTAAATGCCATTGGCGACATTGATGTACTACCTCAATTTCAACAAGACGCAAACAAAATTATTGCTTCGGTAGAATTCAATCCCGGCAATCAATATGGCGAGTTCAATGCTGATATAGATAAAGTTGCTGCATATGGCATTGGCGGACTAATTGCAGGTAAAGTGTTGGCCAAAGCTGGCTTTTTTGTTCTTATTCTAAAATTCTGGAAAGTAATTTTAATTGGTGCGGCTGGTATTGCCGCTGCATTTAAAAAGAAATTATTTGGAGGAAATGACTCAGAATAATACAATCAAGCATAAAGTATATTTTATCCTAACTCTAAATAATAAACATGAAAAAATCAGACATTATTGACCTTGCTTTAAAGATCTTTGGAATCTATGTAGTTATTATAGCAATTTTAAGCCTAAAAGATATTCACTATCTTCGATTCAATGCGGCATTTGATCCTGATACAATTAACTACACTGGAATTGGGGTATTTTTAGGAGCAGGCCTAGTTACTTTACTAATTGGCTACCTGTTAATATTCAAATCCTCCAAATTAGCTCGTAAAATCTGTAAAAATGATTTCGATATTAATCTTTCTTTTGATTTGAATTACAACAAAATATTAGAAATTTCATTAATAATTTTGGGTTTAAGTATTCTTATTTTAAAATTCTCCAACTTCATTGGTAGTATTTCTGAATTAGTAAGTCAGTTTACTAGTATTCATCCACAAGGGAATTCAACTATTGCTTTTTCTGTAGCTGTTGTATTACAATACATTTTAGGCTATGTATTAGTAACAAATTCGAAAGCCATAACTGACTGGATTATTCGAATTAATCAGAAAAATTTTGGGGAAGTAGAAAATTAAAAAGAGGAGTAAGATCCCTTCAACAATAACAACTTCAGATTACAAAAACAATATCAATCAAGCACCGAAGCTCTCCAGTTTCGGTGTTTTCATGTCACTTCCAAAGGAGAATATTTCCAGGTAAAGAATCACTCACAACTCACCAGCATCTTTAGTCTCAAATTATTCTTAAAGAAGGTTTCGCTCCGGAGCGAAACCATTTTTTTTATGCTGAAACCTCCTTCGCTTGCGGTAGATGGATCCCCAAATTTTGTAAGTATCCATAATTGCAGATAAAAATCGGTTTATAAATAAAAAAGAAGCCTTCGCTCCTGGGATAAAAGAGTTTATTAATAATAAAGTGCCCATATTTTCAAGACAAAAGGCGTTTCAG
>JBFFMG010000115.1:0-9688 GCA_041554215.1 Labilibaculum sp. | reverse complement strand
GGACCATGAGGTTCTCCATTTATATGCAAAGAACACATTCCGCAAATACCTTCTCTACAATCGTGATCAAAAGCAATTGGCTCTGTACCGCCATTAACCAACTCCTCATTCAAGATGTCAAGCATCTCAAGGAATGATGTTCCGGTTGAAATATCGTTAATTTTGTAAGTCTCGAACTTACCTTGGGCTTTGGCATTCTTCTGACGCCAAACCTTTATCGTTAATTCTTTTAATATCTTGTCTGCCATAGCTTACTTGTATGAGCGTTGAGTTAATTTCACATTCTCGAATACTAATTCTTCCTTGTGCAATATAGGAGCTTTGCCTTCGCCTTGGTATTCCCAAGCCGACACATAAGCAAAGTTCTCATCATCACGTTTAGCTTCACCATCTTCGGTAGTTGATTCCTCACGATAGTGACCACCACAAGATTCGTTACGATCCAGAGCATCACGAGCCATTAGTTCACCTAAATCGATGAAATCTTCAACACGACCAGCTTTTTCCAATTCAATGTTCATTGAATCGTAATCGCCTGTAATACGTAAATCTTTATAGAAATCTTCACGAAGTTTCTGAATTTCAGTAATCGCTAACTTCAAACCATCTTCGTTACGAGCCATTCCAACATATTCCCACATGATGTTACCCAAACGCTTGTGGAAAGAATCTACCGACTTGGTTCCTTTGATATTGTACAAACGAGTCATACGATCAGTAACCGCTTTTTCTTTCTTAACAAACTCCTGATGGTTTACATCAATACGAGGAACCTGAATTTCATCCGCTAAGTAATCACCAATTGTATATGGCAATACGAAATATCCGTCAGCCAAACCTTGCATCAAAGCAGAAGCTCCTAAACGGTTAGCTCCGTGATCAGAGAAGTTAGCTTCACCAATTGCGTATAAACCAGGAATATTAGTCATCAAGTTATAATCAACCCAAACACCACCCATAGTGTAGTGAATAGCAGGGTAAATTTGCATTGGTAATTCATAAGGATTCTGATCAGTAATCTTCTCATACATCTGAAACAAGTTACCGTAACGAGCTTCAATAACATCCTTACCTAATCTTTCGATTGAATATTTAAAGTCAAGATAAACTGCTTTTCCAGTCTCATTTACACCGAAACCAGCATCACATCTTTCTTTAGCTGCACGAGATGCAACATCACGAGGAACCAAATTACCATATGAAGGGTATCTTCTTTCCAAGTAGAAATCACGATCTTCTTCAGCAATATCGTTAGCTGTGATTTGACCTTTTTGCAATTTAATTGCATCTTCTTTTTTCTTTGGAGTCCAAACACGACCATCATTACGCAATGATTCCGACATCAAAGTCAGTTTTGATTGCTGTTCGCCATGAATTGGAATACAAGTAGGGTGAATTTGCACGTAACAAGGATTCGCGAAACAAGCACCATTTTTGTATGCCTGCCATGCAGCACCACCATTACATCCCATAGCATTTGTAGACAAGAAGAATACATTACTGTATCCACCTGATGCAATTACTACAGCATGAGCACTGTGACGTTCGATAGCACCTGTAACCAAGTTACGAGTAATGATACCACGAGCTTTTCCTTCGATAATTACGATATCCAATAACTCGTTACGTTCGTGCATTTCAATTTTTCCTTGTCCGATCATACGATTCATAGAAGCGTAGCAACCCAACAATAACTGTTGTCCGGTTTGACCACGAGCATAAAAAGTACGACTTACCAATACCCCACCGAATGAACGGTTAGACAAAGTTCCGCCATATTCACGTGCAAAAGGTACACCTTGAGCAACACATTGGTCGATGATATCACCACTTACCTCAGCCAAACGATGAACGTTAGCTTCACGTGCGCGGTAGTCACCACCTTTAACTGTATCGTAAAATAAACGATGAACTGAATCGTTATCGTTTTGATAATTTTTCGCAGCGTTAATACCACCCTGAGCAGCAATAGAGTGAGCTCTACGACCTGAATCCTGGTAACAAAATGCTTTTACGTTGTATCCCATCTCTGCCATAGAAGCGGCAGCAGATCCACCGGCTAATCCGGTTCCCACAACGATAATATCTAATTTTCTCTTATTCGCAGGACTAACTACCTTAATGGCAGCTTTATGGCTTGACCACTTTTCAGCTATTGGTCCGGCTGGAATTTTTGAGTTTAATACTGTCATAACCGTTTTTTATTATTAGCAATTAAGCAAAAAAGTGTAAATACAAAGGAATGATTGTGAATCCAACTGCAACAAAAATTGCGTAGATGTAACCAACTTTTTCCAATCTTGATCTCCATAGTTTATTGCTCAAACCAACCGACTGGAAAGCTGACCAAAATCCATGAGCCAAATGCATTCCCAACAAAATAGCACCTACAACATAAAGTCCGGTATAAACCATCCCCATAGAGCCATTTGTAAATAAATTTTTCACCAACTGATAATCATCATGTACGTTCCCTTCAATCTGAATAGGAATAAAGAAATGCATTAAGTGCATTGCGATGAAAACCAAGACAAGACCACCCAAAACAAACATGTTTCGTGAAGACCAGGTACTGCTCTCTCCCAAATTTTGAGAAGCATACTTCTGTGGACGAGCTTTCATGTTTTGAATGGTTAAAATTATCGCATAAATAATATGGATAAGAAAACCACCAGCCAAAACTGGCTGTAAACCAAAACGAATAACCGGCATAGCCATAAAATGTGCTCCGGCATTAAACAGCTCACCTGTGCTGTCAAACATTAAAAAGGAGTTCAATATCAGGTGTACTAAAATAAATAGTACAAGAAAAAGTCCTGATAAACTCATTACCAACTTCTTCCCAATAGATGAACTTAAAAAACTGCTCATAAGTTTAAAGATTTAATTAGACTGTTTTTTTGTAAGCTTTACTATAATTAATTTGCAAATGTAAATGCTCCTGATTGATGAAACGATATTTAGGAACATATGTAAATTATTTAGACTGATTCTACATCAAATCTAATTCATCCGTTTATTCTGATTTTAGTGATTTAAATCTAGGTATAATTCTAACTTTAAACCAATTACAGAATAAATTCCTTATTTATTTTCCACTAAATACCGCAAGTTATCAAATATTTGTATGTTATAGAACAAGCTTTTGAGATAATGTTTTAATTTAGAATCGACAATTCGTTAATCGTCGTTAAATTAAGATTCTAAAAATACATTAGATTTACAGTATGGGGGTAAAAATTGAATTGAAATTTCGGTTCTAAACCTCAACCCCATAAAGGGGCTTAAAACACAAGAATTCAAAATATACTTTCAATAAATATGGATCAATATTTACAACTTAAAAACTACAACTTACGATACAGAGATAAAGGAAAGGGAAATACCGTTGTGCTATTGCATGGATATCTAGAATCTCTGGAAACCTTCGAGACTTTCGCTAACGATCTTTCAAGACTGGCTCGTGTAATTACTCTGGATTTACCCGGCCACGGCTTATCCGATTTAAAAGTGAAATCGTGTAGTGTTGAAGATATGGCCGAGGCAGTAAATGACTTGGCTCTTCATCTTCAACTCAAAAAAATCAATATCATTGGTCACTCGATGGGTGGGTATGTAGCTTTGGCTTACGCCGATAAATTTAAAGATAAGCTCGAGAGTTTCTGCTTATTTCATTCTTCACCCAACGCAGATACTGAAGAGAAAAAGAAAAACAGAAAACGGGAAATAGAATTAGTAATTCAAGGCAAAAAGGAACTAATTTGCAATGCCAGCATCCCAAATACTTTCTCGAATAAAAATCTAGATAAATTTGCTCATGAAATTGAACGGGTAACTGAAATTGCCTGTAAAACTCCCGATCATGGTATTATTGCCGCATTGGAAGCCATGATGAACCGACCAGACCGTAATCACGTTTTGAAAGCTCTCGATATGCCAAAAGTGAGTATAATGGGCAAAGAGGATAATTTTATTCCAATAAAAGTAGCCGGAGAAATTGCCAAAGAAAACGGGTTGACTCCTTTTGTATTGCAAACTTCAGGACATATGGGATTTATTGAGCAAAGGCAGGAATGCCTGCGCGAGATTTTTCGGATTATTTATGAGTGCTAATTTTAAACACAAAGTATCCGAAGTATTTTCACAAAGAGCATTAAGAGAAAAAACATCTTACCTATTAAAATCCTCTAAATCTGAGCATAAAACAAAAAAAAAGGATGTCAATTATTGACATCCTTTCCATTTTTGTATCAAACAATACAGTCTTATTTTTTTCCACCACCAAAATGGAAACCAACTTTAACTGACATATAGTTATAATCATTGAACGGCTCATCTTGACCAAAAATCAAGTTATACTGAAGTGCCATATCAAAATGACCATAAGAAAAACCAACTTTTGGAGCAATGCCAAATTTAGAACCTAAATCCAAATCTCCATTAATCTCGCCACTTACTCCACCAGTATTAAATGATTCATCCCATTCAATAGATCCCAAAGAGTAGATACCTGCATCTGCACCAACAAATGGACGAAAAGCATTTGTATTGAAGTAATAATCGAAAGTTGCAGCATACGATGCAACAGCAGAAACATCTAATGCATCGCTATCTGCTGATGCCAAAACTGCACCTTCAAATTTAGCTCCTAACAAAATGTTGTCATTCAAATGATACTTAGGATTCAAATAATATCCAACCCCAGCATCTAAACCACTACCTGGAATAGCATAAAGAACACCAGCATCAACACGAAACGATTTAAAAGAATCAGACTGAGCCGAAGCAACTCCTGCAAACACAACACAGGCAACAATTAGAGTTAAAATTTTTTTCATCTTACAATAGTTTAATTAAAGTTAAACCCAAATAAACACATAAATTATTATAGTAACAATATCAAAAAACACATAATTATTAACTTAAAAATACAAACACATGTAAAACAGAGGGTTGGTGAAAATCACAAATTAAGACTTTTGACAAATAAAGAAAAATCTCCTGTCAGCATATAAAAACTGGTGCCGTACCTCAGCTACACCAGTCAATTAATAAATATTATTTGCTTAGTCTTTCAAACCATAAAGCAACTCATACTCTCAATCTTGCAAGCAACAGCAGGCCATTCTTCCAGAACCACTATCCAATTCTCAGGAGTACTGAATTAACCACAAAGTACTCGAAGTATTTTCACGAAGAGCACAAAGTCACTAAAGTTATCTTCTATCATTTGTTTCTTATAATCAGACAGCAGGCCTTAGAATTAAAAAAAGCACCACTAGAAAATATATAATATTTCCTTCGTGGTACTTTGTGTTATCCTCAGAGTTTTCTTTGTGGTTAAAACTTATTTTTCTCCATAAAGCAATTCGTATTCTCTTTTTGCAGCTTCAGCATGCCAATCTTCAGGAATCACTTTCCAGTTATTATTACCCTGAATATCAACAGTTCCTTTTTCCTCAATCCATTTCATCAGATAATAACGCAAATCTTTGGTGGTAGAGTTAATCAAACGAGAAGTCAACTCTTCTTTTGTAAGTCCGGCACCTTCGGTCAGGTGATTTCCTCCGCCGTTTCCGCGATAGGAATTCAAAGCTACGCGATACATTTTCGCCTCATCGAAAGCCTCTCCGTTAGTCATCTTTAAAATAGTTATCCTTTCGCCGTACGGTTTTCTCAAATCTACTACATAATCAATTCCTTCAGCTGAGCTGTAATTAAAGAACATTGTACTTAGTTTACTGCCTTTTTCATCGGTTTTTATAAAAAGCATCGGATCGCTAGATTTTTCCATTTGTTGAAACCAATCCTTATAACTGAACTCTAAAAAGCCACCTATCTCTTTCCCCGTTAAATTCATGGTGTACAATAAGTTCTCAAATCGATATAAGTTAAATAAATCGCGCACCTGAAGTTCTCCCGAATCAATAATCGCATTAAAAGAGAGAGGAGCTGCAAAAGAGATATCTGCATCAGCTAAATCCAACTGTATATTCTGCACTAAATCAATAAAAGGAGAATCGCCAAACATGGCATCTTTTGTCGAAATTCTAGTTTTAAAAGTCCCAACTGGGCGCGAAACATATCTTTCAACCTCATCAAACAAAGGCTGGAAATGCTCAATGTATTCCTTCGAAGATTCTAAATTTTTAACCTCAATTAATTTTGGCTCCAGAGTTTTTATGTAGCTTTTATTTGCCTGATCCCATTTAAAATCAACAGTCACTTCGGCTAAAAAATGAGCTCTGCTTTGAGGATTTATCAACAAAACTTTCTCCTTATTCGGATTTTCCACCCAAACTATGTTTTCCTGATGATCATGTCCACAAATAATCATATCGATACCCGAAACCTTCTCTGCAACAAGTACCGACGCATTTTCAGGATTAACTTCTGTTCTATCATGCTCTTCTCCTGCTCCTGAATGAAACAAACCAATCACAAAATCCGGTTTTTCCTTCTCTTGAATAATCTTAACCCATTTATGAGCCGATTCGATCATAGGTTCGAAATGCATTCCCGACCATATTTTTTCGGGCAACCATTTCGGTATTGCAGGCGTTATTAGACTTAAAACCGCAATTTTAACACCTTCTTTTTCGATTATTGCATAGGGTTGAAAATAAGGTATGCCATCGGAGTTTCGTACTGCATTTGCAGCCATCCAAGGAAATTGATATTCTTTAACCAATTTATCGTAAACCTCATGACCAGGTTCAATATCATGATTCCCAACCGTTGCAGCATCGTACTGCATAAAATTCATTATCTCAGCACAGATATGTTTTGTCTGCGTTTTTTCAAAATTTGAATAGTAAACCAAAGGATCGCCCTGAAGAATATCACCATTATCAAGTAGGATAATCTCAGCATCACCTTTTTTCCGCTCCTGATCTACGTAGGAATAAACTTGTGCCAAAGAGGAGGACATTTCTCTTTCTCCAACTAAATCATATGGAAACAGAGCTCCATGCACATCTGTAGTACTCATCACTTTTACTGTAACATGATCTGCCTTCTGACCTGTACACGAGCAAATTACAAATACCGCTAAGCAGAGTAAATAAGTATCGTATCTTTTCATATTTATTTTTTTAAGGGATGATAAGATACAATAAAAATGCTTACTGTATTATACTAAAAACTATTTCACAAAAAAAGGAGCCCAAATTACATGGAACCCCTAATCACTAATGTATAAAAACTAATTGTTAAAGTGCCTGTGTCTGTTTCCATTACCGAAACCACGTTTCGTTCCAGAATGACTTAAATAAAGACATAATTGATCTTCAGTAAGAATCTTGCGTACCTCCAATTTGTGATCAACCTTCATTTTGTTCAATTTATTCTGAACTCCTGATAGCCGATCAATATTTTCCATGATCGATTTCTTATCCAAATTTTCATAAGTCATTAAGTGTTTTTGTTTCAATTGCAATACCTCCATCTCATTTCTTAAACCTTTTGATTCTTTCATGTGAGCAATGTGAAACTCTTTCATTTGGACCTTTTGCTCATCCGATAAATTCATCCAATCATCATTTTGTCTGCCTTGCTTCATTCCCTTGGAATTGAAACCTTTTCCAAATCCACTATTAAAGCTCTTACCATTTCCCATTTGAGCTTTTCCTGCCTGATTCATCCCTCTATTTCTCATTGGGCGATTCGCCATCATCACCTTCTGTTCTTCGGTAAAAACCGATTTCATATTTAATTTCATAGCTAACTCTAACTTTTTCAAGCGATTTTTTAAGTCAGATGATTTATCAATATTGGCGTAAATAGCTTTTAAATCTGGCTTGTCCGCCGACATCAATGTGTTTTGCTGAGCGCGAAGTTCATTCAATTCATTTCTCAAATCCTTTGTTGCCTTAGCAAATTCAAGTTTTGACTTTTTTATTTGCTCCTTTTGTTGATCATTAAACTCAATCCCTTTTGGGCAATCCTTATTCAAACGCTTATTTCTTTGAGCATTTAAATTTGAAGTTCCTAAGCACATCAAGAAACTCACGACTCCAATTACTACGATATTTCTCTTTATCCTTTTCATATTCTTTAATTTTATTGTATTTCTAATTCATTTATAAGAACATTACATTCTCTACAGTACTTTTTTTTGTAAATCGATTTTCAGATTTTAGACTTCCTCCATTCAAAAAGGTTTAATGCACTGTATTAGAAACAAAAAAAGACCCACAAATGTGAGTCTTCAATGAAATATTTTGATCTGAAATTATTTAAACAGATTTTCAGCATCCAGCAAGGTTTTGTCGAGGTCTTTAATTATAGGATAAAACCCGTCATCATCAATTACATCCCTGGCAATGTATGCTTTTAATTGAATTTCAATCACGTCTAAAGACTGAGCCAATCCTTTGGGGTCTGGTTTCACACCTTTATCTTTGGCATAAGCAACCAATTCTTTAACAATAGGCTGATGACTAATAAATGCAAGCACCGCTTTATAATCTTTTAATTCCAGCATTTCTTGACGATGATCATCAACAAACGAAAATGCATATTGATAGATTATTCCTTTGGTTCTTAGTTCTCTAAAATAATTTGAATAGCCAGAAGTGTCAACCGGAATAAATACATCAGGCATAATACCACCGCCACCATAAACAATATTACCTCCAGGTGTTACAAATTTCAACGAATCATTAAACTGAATTGAGTCTTTTTTCTCAAACTCTCCATGTATGAATCTGTGGTTCAGGTCATTATAATAATCCTCTTTTCCGTTTTCGTATGATTTCTGAATGCATCGGCCTGTTGGCGTGTAATATCTAGCAACGGTTAACCTCAGAGCCGATCCATCAGGAAGACTTCTTTGTTCCTGAACCAAGCCTTTCCCAAATGATCGGCGACCCACAATTTTGCCTCTGTCGTTATCCTGAATGGCTCCAGCGAAAATCTCACTTGCCGAAGCGGAGGCCTCATCAATTAAAACCATTATTGGAAGATCCTTAAACTGGCCACTTCCATTTGCCAAGTAATCAGTTTTAGGCTGAGATTTACCTTTGGTGTAGACAATCATTTTACCTTCTGCCAAAAACTCATTAATCATATTCGTAGCCTCGGAAAGATATCCACCAGTATTCCCTCTTAAATCGACAATTATTTGCTTCATACCCAATTCCGACAATTTCTGAAGACCTTCGGAAAACTCAAAATAGGTTGTTGCTGCAAATCGACTCACTTTAATGTATCCTGTTTTATCGGAAATCATATAGGCAACATCAACACTAGCTACAGGAATTGATCCTCTTAACAGCTCCTTCTCTATAATTACCTTCTCACCTCTACGATAAATCCCAATTTTCACAGGAGTTCCCTTAGGTCCTTTTAAACGATCAATAATGTCATTATCCGTCATTTTTATGCCAGCAACCAGAGAATCGTCAACCATAACTATTCTATCGCCAGCCTTAATGCCTGCAATTTCTGATGGTCCGCCAGGAATCACTCGCACAATTGCGACAGTATCCTGATAACGAATAAATTGAACTCCAATTCCTCCAAAATTTCCTTTTAAATCTTCATTTACACGCTGCAAATCTTTTGCCGGAATATACACGGTATGCGGATCTAAATCTTTTAATATAGCGGGAATGGCTTTTTCAACCAATTCCACAGAAGATACTGTATCTACATAATCTTCCTCAATCATATCCAACACTACATC
>JBFFMG010000114.1:0-9737 GCA_041554215.1 Labilibaculum sp. | reverse complement strand
GTTCTTTTTTAGCAACCTCTTTTTCGCGATGAATCATATCTTGATACATACTGCGCATGTATTTAATTCCAAATTGCAATGCTTCTTTCTTGCTTTGAAAATTTGCTTTGATCAATTGGTGCATGCTTAACTCTTCGCTCGGGTCACCAGTATAATAGAAAATATCTATATTAGGTCTGTTGCCTTTTTTTTTGATTTCCATTCCGAACCAGGTTTCAAATTCCTGATCTCCAACTTTAATATGACGTACAAATTTTATCATTTTCTGATTTTTTTTCAGCTGCGAAGATACTTTATTTTTTTAAATTGATAGAGGTTCAAGGCTTAGAAGGTGAAAAAAAATGAGAATCTTCGTTCTGAAGATCCTCATTGTTAATAAAGTTAATATGCGTTTTTATAAAGAGGGTTTAAGAGTCGTTACGTCGAATAGTATCTCATGATAACGATCCGAATAATTTTCCAAACACCAATTTTTAAGTTTTTCAAAATCAGTTGGAGTTAGCCATTTAAATGCCTTTGTTAACTCTTTGCGGAAAAGAGATAAATCAAAACTTACATTTGACAGCACGATTTTTGTTTGTTCAAGCATAGTTATTCAAGTTTTTAGTTTTTGATTAGGCTTGCTTTGCTAAGCTACAATTTTCTTTGTTGTTTGAAGAATACATTAACAAGCCTTAACAAATTTTATGCTTTAATTAATGATATCTCTTTAATTTATTATTCTTGAATTATTGTGTAGTTAGGAGGCATAAAAAAAGGAGCTGTTACAGCTCCTCGATTTGATTTTTCTCTAATTCTTTAATCTTCTTTTCCTGATTGTTTAGCAATACCATCGAGATGGTAAGAATAAACATGACAATTAATTCAATGTAGATTCCACTTCTGTCTGGATTTTCAGCCGACGAGTTTAGTAAGTTAAGTATTGCAGCCACCATAATTAAAAAGGTGGACATGATTAAAAGGAGTTTGATTAGTTTCATATGTTATTTGATTAATTCTTAGAATGAAATTATTAAAAATTAAGATCAAAAAAAAATGGCCTTCTTAAGAAAGCCATTGTATATTATTTGTCCAGAATAAAATCTGGTTTTTTTAATTCTAATCTGTTCTTTACAGGATTGGCATAAATCTCAAGGAAAATTTGATTTAATCTTTCAGGGTCTCCTTCATCAGAATTAATTTTCTTTTCCATGTGTTTTAGGAAAAGATCTTTTTCTTCAGCCGAATATTTGTGTGCAAATTCACTTGTTTCATTCACAATATCATATGCAATATAATTGTCTGGCCAAAGTTTATAGTTCTTGTGAATTCTGTAGTCAATCAAATCAGCAAGAGCTTTAAATTTGTCTCGGCTGTCATCCATCTCCTCAATAACATCAAGCATTTCAGATATTGGCTTTCCGATTACAAAATTAACGCGGCCTTTTTCATTGGTCATTCCTTTAATCATGCTTCTCAAATCATCCTTAGGAGTTTTTTTATAGCCTTGATTGGTCTCTTTTCTGTAAACTTCTATCGTTTTCATTGCATCGCATGGTTCGTACTCGTAAGAGATTGCTACAGGAACAATCCGTAAGCTTTTAAAGTGCTCCGAAAAAGTTACGTCACCACTCATTTGCAGCATCTTCAGCAAGCTTTGCTGAGTTCTGTCATCACCATCTTTAGTACGACCTTCTCTTTGTGCAATCCAAATAGATGCTTTTTTAGTGTTTAAAGCATACTGAATATAGCTTGAAAGAAGTTTAGAGCTGGTTAGCATCTGACGAACGGTTACGTTCCGCTGAACAACAAAGCTTTTGTTTAGCTTAACCAAGTCTGCTATCCATGGTTGAATCAAAAGATTACTCCCAATCGCTATTTCCGTAGTTTCAAAACCATTATTGTGAAGCATTACATTTAGTAATGCTGAGTCTAGAATGATATCACGATGATCCGAAATGAAAAGATAACTTTCTTTTGGATCAAGGTTTTCCAAACCATCAATGGTTATGCCTTTGGTGGTATGATCAATAATGTGTTGTGCTAGTCGAACAATAAAGTTGCTCTGAAATTCTTTTATTGTTTTAACCTCACCTAGTGCTTTCACGATCATTTCTTTCGAAAATCCGGGAAATAACTGTTGGGCGAAACGAATAAAAGCTTCTTCTTTTATTAAACGTCCGATGGTGTCTTCAACCTCGGAATCGTTATATGGTCGAATAGCATCAAAATCTGAGTCAGTGAACATGCTTGGTTCTTTTTGTTTTAAGGAAAGGCAAAAATAAGCAAATTATATGGAATGTTTAGGAAATAGAGCTTGCTTTTGTTCTAATATGTGATTAATTTCCCTGAAATTCAAATAAATACATTCTTGTATGCGTTGACTATATTGCTGGCATTCGGTAGGATGGCGTTTAAATTAAGGGGTATTTGTCTGTCAAATCGACATGAGCTTGGCTCTAATTAAATTTGGCAAAGAATTTGATTCTTTGTTGTTGTTAATGAATATTACACAGGTGTTTTATTTAAAGGGAGGATTTACAAATGAGTGGAATTTGGATAATTTTTATCGCATTCACATTGATAAGTTGGTTGGTGAGTAGTCAGTTGAAAGCCAGATTTAAGAAGTATTCTGAAATACCAACAGCTAATGGTATGTCGGGAAAAGAAGTTGTAGAGAAAATGTTGCGCGATCATGGAATTATTGGAGTACGGATTGGTTCTGTGGAAGGTCAATTGTCTGATCATTATAATCCGACTGAGAAGACGATTAATTTGAGCCGCGATGTTTATAATGGTAGAAATGTTGCTGCCGCCGCTGTGGCAGCTCACGAAACGGGTCACGCAATTCAGCATGCCGAGGCATATGTATGGTTGCAGATGCGGTCGGCATTGGTGCCGGTAGTTAGTTTTGGTTCCAAATGGGTTCAATGGATATTGTTGGGAGGTATTTTGATGGTAAATGTTTTTCCGCAGCTTCTTTTGGCAGGAATTGTGATGTTCGCAGGAACAACATTGTTTAGTATTGTAACACTTCCTGTTGAGGTGGATGCCAGTAGAAGAGCCTTGGTTTGGTTGAGAACATCTGGAATTACTACTTATGAGACACAGAAAAGTGCTTATGATGCCTTAAAATGGGCTGCTTATACTTATTTTGTTGCCGCATTGTCGTCATTGGCTACTTTGCTATACTATGTTATGATTTACATGGGTAGACGAGATTAAAAATAAAAATTCGTAAAGGAGAGGTTAAATGGTAAATTAGATCCTTTTGCTTTTAGCGATTCGTTGCTTTGGGTGAAAGGATTTTTTATGCGTATTATTTGGTGAGTAAATTTTTAAGAACAATTTTATTTCTTTTAAAGCCATAAATGGGATGAACATGGAAACCTTTTCTTATTTTTAATCTTTCAAAATAAGATATGTAATATGAATAAAATAGCAAAATACGGATTTGTACTTTCATTCGTTTGGATTGGTTTTCTTTTGGCCATTAGTTTTATGGAGGCTTGGGTTAAGTTTAGGGCGGTTTCGCTTGATCTCCCTACAGCATTAGATGTTGGTTCTCATGTTTTTGGCGCTTTAAATATGGTTGAGCGATTTTTCAGTGTGGCGCTTTTGGTGTATGTGTTTATTTACTACACCGACAAAATTGTTGTTTTTACAGGCTTAACTATTTTCACTTTTATTGTTGCTCAATCGGGATATTTGTTGCCAGAATTGAACGAGCATGCTCAATTAATTATTCAAGGAATGCAACCTGAAAAGAGTTCTGTTCATGTTATGTATGGCATTTTGGAGTTGGTGAAATTGATAGCTCTGTTTGTTTTAGGCTTTAGACAGGTGCATATTTTTAAATTAGCTTGAATTTAATTCCCACTGTTTTTTATCGATAGAGTTTATTTTGTTTTGTATAGAAAAAAGTTAAGAATTAAACATTATATAGGTGCGAGCCCCACTCATGAACTATTTTGGTTTATGAGTGGGGTTTGTTGTTTGTATTCTATTATTTTTTGTCACCATAAGTGATTATTTCAGATGTAAACACTGCAAAATTTACTTTTTTTCACTTCTAATTCACTTTTTTGTCTTTTGTGTTTTATAACACCTCAGCTGAATTCTTCTTTCGTATATGTTGTTCAGCATGTTCTAGTGCGCTTTGCGCGCAATTTAGTTGTGTTATTTTAACGCAATTGTTAAAATATAAACACAGCATTGTTCGTTTGTGAGCAATATATAGGAATTATGATGCTTGTTTAGAATGATTAAAAAGATTGTGCTTTTTCATCTGGTTCTCATTTAGAATTGATCTAGATATGGAATATTGCAATCGTTTTCATTATAGTGCTAAAACATTATCTTTGTTTCGAAAATAGATTTAAAACTACTGTTTTATTATTAATTCAGAGTTTTTAAGCAAAAATGTAAAAATAAATTTTCGATGAACAAGATAATCTCAATTAAAGAAGCAGTTGCCAAATTGCAGGATGGAATGACCATTATGATCGGAGGATTTCTTTCGGTTGGAACAGCAAATAATATGATCGATCAGGTCGTTTCCTCCAATGTTAAAAATTTAACTATCATTTGTAATGATACTGCTTTTGCTGATAAAGGTTTAGGGAAGTTGATTGCCAATAAGCAAGTGGTTAAGGTGATTACTTCGCACATTGGAACTAATTCGGCTACGATTGAACAGATGAATAATGGTGAGATTGTAGTGGAATTCAGTCCTCAAGGGACTTTAGCTGAGCGTGTTCGTGCTGGGGGTTCAGGTCTTGGCGGAGTGCTTACACCAACAGGATTAGGAACTTTAATTGCCGAAGGAAAAGAGATAATAAGGGTGGATGGAAAAGAATTTTTGCTTGAAAAGCCATTACGTGCTGATGTTGCTATGATCGGTGCAAGTGTTTCTGATACTCAAGGTAATCTTATTTATAGAGGAACTACTCAGAATTTTAACCCATTGATGGCTACCGCTGCCGATCTGGTAATTGTTGAAGCACAGGAGATGGTAGAGGCTGGAACATTGAGGCCTGAAGAGATAAAGACTCCTTCTATTTTCGTGGATTTTATTGTAAACAACTAACTAATATAGACAAATGGAAAAGGCAATGATAAGAATGCGCATGAGTTCTCATGATGCTCATTATGGTGGAAATTTAGTTGATGGAGCAAAAATGCTTCAGTTATTTGGTGATGTTGCAACTGAGTTATTGATTCGTCGTGATGGTGATGAAGGATTATTTGCAGGTTATGAAAATGTTGAGTTTTTGGCTCCGGTTTATGCCGGTGATTACATCGAAGCTGTTGGTGAAATCATTAAGGAAGGAAACTCTAGTCGCAAAATGACTTTTGAGGCGCGTAAAGTTATTGTTCCAAGAACTGATATTTCTGAATCGGCTGCTGATTTTCTAGAAGAACCAGTTGTTGTTTGCAGAGCTGTCGGAACATGTGTTACTCCAAAGAAATCTCAACGTAAATAATTATAAGCCATGGAAAAACTGATCATCACAGCAGCCATTTGTGGCGCAGAAGTTACCAAAGAGCACAATCCAAATGTTCCTTACACTGTTGAAGAATGTGTACGTGAAGCAGGTTTGGCTTATGAAGCAGGGGCAAGTATAATTCATCTTCATGTAAGAACCGATGATGGAACTCCAACTCAAGATAAGAATCGTTTCAAAATGGTGATGGATGCGATTCATGCAGAATATCCTGATGTAATTATTCAGCCATCTACTGGTGGTGCTGTTGGTATGACCAACGATGAAAGATTGCAGCCAACGGAGTTGAACCCTGAAATGGCCACACTTGATTGTGGAACTCTGAATTTTGGTGGGGATGAAATTTTCGAGAATACTGAAAATACAATTAAGTATTTCGGTGAGAGAATGATCGAGAGAGGTATTAAACCTGAATTGGAAGTGTTCGATAAATCGATGATCGACATGGCTCTTCGTCTTCACAAAAAAGGATTCATTAAATCTCCAATGCACTTCGATTTTGTGATGGGAGTAAATGGAGGAATTTCTGGTACTCTTCGCGACTTTGTTTTCTTGAGAGAAAGCATTCCTGCTGATGCAACTTATACTGTTGCAGGTATTGGTCGTTTTGAATTCCCATTGGCTACTGCTGCTATTATTGATGGCGGTCATGTTCGTGTTGGATTTGAAGACAATACAATGATATCGAGAGGAGTTGTGGCTGAATCGAATGGTCAGTTGGTTGAGAAAGTAGTTCGTTTGGCGAAAGAATTAGGTCGCGAAATTGCCAATCCAGCCGAGGCACGAGAAATTTTAGGATTAAAGCAAAAATAAAATTGGATCAATGAGAAGAGAGGTTTTACTCATATCTCACATCTAATATCTCATATCTATAAAAGGAAATGAACAAAGGAAATAAATACGGAACACACAGAGTACTTGAACCAAAAGGTACTCTTCCACAACCAGCTCAAAAGTTGGATAACAGCATGTCGATTTACGACAATGAGGTTTTAATTGATGTTCAAACATTGAATATCGATTCGGCAAGTTTTACTCAGATTAAGGGTGCTTGCAATGCTGATAAGGCACAAATGGAAGAAATGATTCTTTCTATTGTTGCAGAGCGTGGTAAAATGCAAAATCCGGTAACGGGTTCTGGTGGGATGTTGATTGGAACTGTTAAGGAAGTTGGTCCTAACTTTCCAAATCAGGATTTAAAGGTTGGTGATAAGATAGCCACATTGGTTTCTTTGTCATTAACTCCTCTCAAGATCGAAAAGATTACAAATATTAATCTTTCTAACGATCAGGTGGATGCAGAAGCTCAGGCTATTCTTTTTGCGAGTGGTTTGTATGCTGTTCTTCCTACCGACTTACCTGAAAAATTAGCTTTGGCAGCTCTCGATGTTGCCGGTGCTCCTGCTCAGGTAGATCGTTTGGTGAAAGAAGGCGACACGGTTTGTATCATCGGTGGTGGCGGAAAGTCGGGTGTGCTTTGTTGTTTTCAGGCAATGGAAAAGGTTGGATCGAAAGGAAAAGTAATTGTTGTGGAGTACTCGAAAGAAAACGCGCAGCGAATTAAAGATCTTGGTTTAGCTACTGATGTTATTGTGGGTGACGCTACCGATGTAATGAATGTTTACGCAAGCGTAACCGAAATTACAGGTGAAGAAGGATGTGATGTAGTGATCAACAATGTAAATGTTGCTTCTACCGAAATGTCATCAATCCTAATCACCAAAGACAGAGGATGCGTTTATTTCTTCTCAATGGCCACATCGTTTAGTAAAGCTGCTCTTGGAGCAGAGGGTGTGGGTAAAGATGTTGATATGATTGTTGGAAATGGTTATGCGATTGGACATGCCGACCTAACATTAGATATCATTAGAAAATCAAAAGGAATTAGAGAATTGTTCGAAAAACTATACGTGTAATGACTAACAACGACAGACGAAGAGATATGTTTCCTGAGGTAACCGATATTCAGTGGAATGACTGGAAGTGGCAGGTTCGAAACCGTATTGAAACATTAGATCAGCTAAAGAAATATATTACTTTAACTGAAGAGGAAGAAGAGGGAGTTCGCAGATCATTAGCATCATTGCGTATGGCTATTACTCCATACTACATGACTCTTATTGATCAAGAAAATCCAAATTGTCCGATTCGCAAACAGGCAATTCCAACTGCGGCAGAAGTATATCATTCCGATGCAGATCTTTTGGATCCTCTTCACGAGGATGAGGATTCTCCGGTTCCAGGCTTAACTCACCGTTATCCGGATCGTGTTTTGTTCCTGATTACTGATATGTGTTCGATGTATTGTCGTCATTGTACCCGCCGTCGTTTTGCCGGACAGTCTGATGCATCAACTCCTCAGGATAATATAGAGAAAGCAATTGAGTACATCGCAAACACACCGCAGGTGAGAGATGTAGTTCTTTCCGGTGGTGATGCTTTACTAATCAGCGATGATAAATTAGAGTACATTATCAGCCGTTTGCGAGCTATTCCTCATGTTGAGATTATTCGGATTGGAACTCGTACACCTGTAGTTTTGCCTCAGCGTATTACCGATAATTTGGTGAATATGTTGAAGAAATATCATCCGATTTGGGTAAATACACACTTCAATCACTCTGATGAGATGACAGAGGATGCGAAAATTGCTTTGGCTCGTATGGCTGATGCAGGTATTCCTTTGGGAAATCAATCGGTTCTTTTAAAAGGGGTGAATGATTGTGTTCACATCATGAAAAAGTTAATGCACAACTTAGTGATGAACAGAGTTCGTCCTTACTATATTTATCAATGCGATCTTTCGATGGGATTGGAGCATTTCAGAACTCCAGTATCAAAAGGAATTGAAATTATAGAGAACCTTCGTGGTCATACTTCTGGATTTGCAGTACCTACTTTTGTGGTTGATGCTCCAGGTGGAGGAGGAAAAACTCCGGTTATGCCACAGTATGTAATTTCTCAGAGTCCTGGAAAAGTGGTGATGAGAAATTTTGAAGGGGTGATAACAACCTATACTGAACCTACTCATTACGATAATAAATGTGCTTGTCCGGATTGTGCTATGAATGAGAGACATGAAGGAGTTGCATCTCTTCTAAATGGAGATAAGTTATCTATAGAACCAGATCATTTGGCTAGAAAAGACCGAAATAAAAAGGTAGATGCCGTTTCTTAACGACATAGAAAAATACAATAGTCTTTCGATTGTTGGACTTGAAAAAAATACTGGGAAAACCGAGTGTTTAAACTACGTGCTGTCCCGACTTAGGGACAGCCGTAAACAAATAGCTCTCACTTCGATTGGTATTGATGGTGAAAACCGTGATCAAGTTACACAAACAAATAAGCCTGAGATTGAGCTTAGCGAAGGGATGATTTTTGTGACTTCGGAATTGCATTACAAACAACGAAAGCTGGTTTCTGAAATTATAGATGTTTCCCGTGAATCAACCAGTTTAGGTCGATTGGTAAGCGCAAAAGCTTTAACTAAAGGCAAGGTTCTTTTATCAGGACCGGCCAGCAATCATTCTATTAAGGAGTTAATTGCTGATTTAAAAAATAAAGGAGTAGATCTGTGCATTGTTGATGGTGCTTTGTCTCGCAAAAGTATAGGATCACCAGCTGTAACCGAAGCCATGATTTTGGCAACAGGAGCAGCTCTTTCGGCAAATATTACGCAATTGGTTTATAAGACTAAGTATGTGTATGATTTGATTCAATTGCCGGAAATTGAAATGAAATTGAAAACTCAATTATCTGAAGTGGATAATGGCATTTGGGCGATCGATTCGGAAGGCAAGTTTCAGGATACAGGAATTAGTTCTGTTTTGTTGATTCAAAATGAAAAAGACAAGCTTTTTCAGCATGGCAATTGCTTTTTTGTGAGCGGTGCTGTAACGGATCAGTTTTTAGAATTCTTGAAAAATCAGAAACAGATTTCTGAAATCAACTTGATTGTTAGGGATTTTACAAGAGTTTTTGCCAGCCCGGAAACCTATTATTCTTTTGTAAAGCGAGGTGTAAGCATGCAGGTCTTGAATAAAACCAATTTATTGGCGATCACAATTAACCCTGTTTCGCCCGATGGTTACCGATTAAATTCGGATGAGTTGAAAAATGCATTGCAGGAAAAGGTAAATGTTCCCGTGTACGATATAAAAAAATTGTAGTAATGTTTCGAAAAATAGTAGCACACACAAGCGGATTGCAATTTCTAATGGAAGATCTTGATTTAAGATCTCCAATGGG
>JBFFMG010000113.1:0-9783 GCA_041554215.1 Labilibaculum sp. | reverse complement strand
CTTTACTTGGGAGCACCCTCATATTACTACTTCAAAAACCAATTGCCGATTTAAGTTTTTATTTCATTGATTCGGAAAATTCGGTCGAAACCATAGCTAAATCTTACTATTACACCAGAGTTTGGGCCGCTCCGGCAACTATTGGTTTGTATGCCTTAACGGGATGGTTTATTGGAATGCAAAATTCAAAAATTCCAATGATGATTGCCATTATTAGTAATATTATCAACATTGCTTTATCCTCATTCTTTGTTTATGGATTGGATTTAGATGCTCGTGGTGTTGCTTTGGGAACTGTAATTGCCCAGTATTGCGGATTATTTATGGCTCTGTTTTTCATTCTTCGATTCTATCACAGATTGTTTAACTATTGGAGTAGGAAAGGAATGATGCAAATTAAAGAATTGAAAAATTTCTTTGCTATCAATAAGGATATTTTTATTCGAACACTCTGCATCATATTTGTTTTCACATTTTTCACAACAGAATCGGCCAACACAAACAAAACAATTCTAGCTGTTAATTCTCTACTACTGCAATTCTTATTTATATTCTCGTACTTTATGGATGGCTTTGCATTTGCCGCTGAGGCCTTAGTAGGAAAGTTTATTGGAGCTAAAAATAAATCGGGATTGAAGAGTGTAATTCGTCTGCTTTTTATCTGGGGAATTGGGATCAGTCTTGCCTTCACTATTTTATATGCTACCAGCACTAACTGGATTTTAGCAGCTTTAACCAATAGTAAATCGACTATATTGGAAGCACAAGCCTACATAAAATGGATTGTACTATTACCAATTTTAAGTTTTGGGTCTTTTTTAATGGATGGAATTTTTATCGGTGCAACTGCTTCCGTTTATATGAGAAAAACAATGATGGCAGCAACCTTATTTGTATTTATACCCAGTTATTATTTTCTAAGTGATACATTACAGAATCATGGATTATGGATCGCCATGCTTGCATTTATGCTGGCTCGAGGAGTATTTCAAACTATTTATTACAAGAAGGCAATACTTCTAAAATTCAATTAATTAACACTTACCATATCAGCTAAGGTTTGCTGCAAAGCTTCGGTTAATTTTGAAACTTCATCCTCCTCAATTTGATAATTTTCACTCGCATTTTCAAGACGATCAACCACATAAAAAAGCTGAATTAACTTAATTTTCTCTTCTAGGCAAACATATAATACACTTGCTCCATCTCTACTTATCACGTCGGGATGATTTTTTTGATACATACTGGCAATTCCAAACAGATTGTTAGGGATGGAATTACAGCTTATTCCACTTACCTTTCGAAACGAGTTCTGAAATTCTGGCAATAATAAATTGTTCTCAAGAATTTCATTTGTGAATGGGTATTCATTTTTATTCCGGATCCCCAAATCAAATACCGAAGAAAATGCATCTTCAGTTTCAAAACCTAAATCGCCAAAATAATCATCAATTAAATTGATTACAATTCCTTGTTCCAGTTGATCTTTTAATGAAAAACACCTACCCAAATGAATAACAACATCATATTTCTTGAGATTCAAAGATTTGGTCAAGTAATAAGATGTAACACTTCCTCCTGTTCCAGAAATAAGAATATCCAGCTCCGTTTCCTGATAACTGAAACGAGCATAGTTCTTTCCTAAATTTTCAACCAAAACCAGTTGACTAATAAAATTTTGCATGGCTGAAAAAGCGCCGGCAATTATTAAAATCTCCATTGATGCAAGAACTTAGCCTTAACAAAAGCTTCGAAAAGTTTGTTGTATAGGTGAAATTTATACTTATTTTGCAAGTCGAAAATACGACTTAAATTAAAACACTAAATACAGATGGAATTTTCAACCAACGGAGACAATCATAACGGTTTTACAAAAATAGAAAAATACGATCAGGAAACTACTGAACAATTAATGTTTCATTATAAAAAAGTTCTTGAACTTTTAGGTGAAGATGCAGAACGCGAAGGTCTTTTGAAAACACCATTGCGAGTTGCAAAAGCAATGCAATTTTTAACTCAAGGCTACCACAACAACCCCGAGGACATTTTACGATCAGCAATGTTTCAAGAAGAATACCGCCAAATGGTAATCGTTAAGGACATAGAAGTTTATTCGATGTGCGAGCATCATATGTTACCATTTGTAGGCAGAGCACATGTTGCCTACATTCCCAATGGAACCATTACCGGATTGAGTAAAATTGCCCGAGTGGTTGATGCTTTTGCCCGTCGCTTGCAAGTTCAGGAGCGCTTAACCACCCAAATTAAAGACTGTATTCAAAACACGCTTAACCCTTTAGGTGTTGCTGTTGTTATTGAAGCTCAACACATGTGCATGTCAATGCGAGGTATTCAAAAACAAAATGCAATTACCACAACATCCGATTTCACTGGAGCTTTTGAAAAAGTGGCTACCAGAGAAGAATTTATTCGCTTAATTGCAAATAAATCGAACTACTAAATAGTTGATTATTTTTAGGAATCGAAGTTTCACCAATTTACATTGTGCAAATGAAAATTGCACATTGCAAATTGAATAGATATCTTTGTGCCCGGAATATTTAAAATCTTACCATGATAATCAATTCATTACTAAAAAATATTGCTGAATTGAAAATTATTAATTGAAGAAGAATATGAAAGCATATGTGTTTCCAGGGCAAGGAGCCCAATTTGTTGGTATGGGAAAAGACCTATACGAAAATTCAGACCTTGCTAAAGAGCTTTTTGAACAAGCCAACGATATTTTAGGTTTTAGAATTACAGACCTAATGTTTGAGGGTACTGATGAAGATTTAAGACAAACAAATGTTACTCAACCAGCAATTTTCTTACACTCTGTAATTTTGGCTAAAACTCTTGGTGATGACTTTAAGCCAGAAATGGTAGCAGGTCACTCTTTAGGTGAATTCTCTGCTTTGGTTGCTAATGGAGCCTTATCTTTCGAAGATGGTCTTAAATTAGTTTCTCAGCGTGCTTCAGCAATGCAAAAAGCTTGCGAAATTGAGCCTTCAACAATGGCTGCAATCATCGGATTGGATGACGACACTGTTGTGAAAATATGTGAGGAAATAAATGAAATTGTAGTTCCAGCTAATTTCAACTGCCCTGGTCAATTGGTTATTTCGGGTAGTATGAAAGGTATCGAAATTGCTTGCGAGAAATTATTGGAAGCTGGAGCAAAAAGAGCTCTACCTTTAAAAGTTGGTGGTGCATTTCACTCTCCTTTAATGGAACCTGCACGTGTTGAGTTGGAAGAAGCTATTAAGAATACAACTTTCTCAATCCCAACCTGTCCGGTATATCAGAATGTAAGTGCAATGCCTTTTTCTGATCCTGAAGAAATTAAGAAAAATTTAGTTTCTCAGTTAACTGCTCCTGTTCGATTTACTCAAACCATGGAAAATATGATTGCTGATGGTGCGACACTGTTCACAGAAGTAGGTCCAGGAAAAGTAATTCAAGGATTGGTGAAAAAAGTAGACCGTAAAATGGAAACTGCTGGTGTAGATTCATTTCAAGGATAAAAAAATACAATTCATAAAAAAAGCCGTTTCAATAACTATTGAAACGGCTTTTTTACTATTTAAAACCAATAACACTGGTTTGTTTTTTACCATCCATTAAAATTTCCAATGGCTCTTTAAAACGAACATGTTTAAAATAATGAATTTGTTCTTCAAGCTTTTGCTTGTCAAGTATATCTGTATTCACAAAGCTTTGTTCTGTGTTACTTTTAATAGAGAAATATCCAACATTCATAGAGGTTACATTGTGAAAGAAATGAGAACCCAAAGAAGCATCCAATGGGAAATCTTCCAAACCTTGCTCCACAATTACCTTTGCATTTGATATTTGAGACCAAAGTACTGGTATGCCGGTAAACTTATCCCTTGTTCCCCATCGGCCAGGACCAATCAAAACATATTGACGATCTTGCTCTCTCATTTTCTGGTTTAATTTCTCTATTTCAAGGGCCATTTCCTCAGTCTTGGTGCGATCAAACTTTTCAATATCCATGTAAATCACATCACGAACGTGGTCAATTTTTCCGTTACCCATCCCTTTACTTGCCAACAATACAAGTTTATCCTTATCAACCTTACTCATATCGATATCAATACTCATCTCTTGACGAATCAGAGGTTTAATTTGCAAAAGTTGAAAAGTAGGTAGATCATTTTTCCCTTTTGAAAGATCAACAGCAAACTCAATTTCGACTGGAGCTCCCATTGCTTGCTTAAAAATATTCAGCAACACGCTCAAAGCATGTGCTACAGGAACTTGATTGTATTTCAGAATATTTGCAAAATTTACAACACGTGGCCCGCGCAAATTCAAATCTGGTTCTAATCTATCGTTCTGATAATCGTATACAGAAGCACAATGCAATAGATTTCCATCCTTTTCAGCATCAGCAAGTTCATATTTAATCGTAACGGCATCCTCACCATCCTTTAAAAGATTAATATCTTCTTTTTCCATATTGATCGCATAAAAATACTTCTGCGAATCTTTCATCTGATCTTCAATTGATGCCAATTGCAATTTTGGATGTTCAGGGCAAAAACGATGTGTTTTTTCCCCTCCAACAACATATTTTCCAAGTCCAATAGCAATAACTGCAAAACCATCCTCTGGTTTCATATAAGAAAAAGGATAGTAGTTGTATGATTGTGCAACACCACTAATATTAGGATAATATCTTCCATTGGATTCCTGCCCCACTACCTCCTGGATAATTACAGCCATTTTCTCTTCTTCGATTTTGTAATCAACCGCACTAAAATATGATTGAGCCTCGGGCGAAAAAATAGAAGCATAAATAAGCTTGATAGCCGTTACTAATTGACGAAACCGTTCTTCTATGTCCGGATGGTTATTTGGGAGTAAATAGGTAGCGTAAACTCCTGCAAATGGCTGCATTAAAGAATCTTCAAATAAACCAGATGAGCGCACAGCCAATGGGCAAGTCATTTCCTCAAGATATTCCCGAAGCCTTTCTCTCAGCTTATCAGACAATTCACCTTTGGCAAATAAATCTCGTACTTTTTTATAATTTTTATCCAGATAAATCTTATTATAAAGATTATTCTTCTCGATAAAGTTATCGTATTCATCAACACCTATAACAGCTGTTTTAGGAATTGAAATGTTTATATCCTTAATTAATTTTGCGAAGTAAATATTCTCTATAAAGTTACTTAAGAAAGCCAATCCACGCCCCTTTCCGCCTAAAGATCCTCGTCCCAACCGAACCACATAATGATTCGAATTAACAATATTAGGTCGAAATTTAATAATCCTGCCTCGTAACTGTTTTATGCGTGATGCCTCAAATACATCCAAACAAAATTTCCGTAAATCTTTTACAGATTTAAAATCCTCAATTTGATATCGTCTTAACTTTTTAGCAATATTAATTTCACCTCGAGCCATTAACCATGTCGAAATGCCATTTCTTTTTGAATGAAAAAGAAGTGATTCATCAGGAACATATTTCAACTTTTCTTCAAACTCTTCTAAAGACTTGGCGATTGCAACTTTAGTTCCACTTTGATTTCTAAACACAAAATCACCAAAACCCAATTTTGTGTAAATAAAGTTATAAATATCCAAAGCCAAAGTATCGCTGTTTTTGTTAATAAAATCAGCCTCAACCTGCATCGCACGAATTGCATTGTCTGTATCGTGCGATTGCATTAAACATGGTATTTTCATGTTCTTTTCCTGCACATACTTAATCAGTTCTACGCCCGAATCATCGTCCAATTTTCCATCTCTAGCAAAACGAACATCAGAAATTACGCAAAGTAAATTTTCCAGATAGTTATCGACTATTTCCACAGCATCCTCGTAAGTGCTTACCAAAATAACTTTTGGTCTAGCCCTCATCTTCAGAATCTTATGCATCTCGTCAATATCCCCTTCATCCGAAATTACCTTTTGCGTTTGAGTCATTACGGATGTATACAATAAGGGCAGATATCTGGAATAATATTTTACTGAATCCTCAACCAATAAGATGACTCTAACATCTCCACTTTTGGTATCAGGCTCGAGATTCATTCTATCCTCAATATACTTTGTCATGGCCATAAAAATCTTAGTTGAACCATTCCAAACAAAAACCCGATCAATATTATTCTTTATCTTATCAGCAGCTCTATCAAAATAAGCCAAATCACTATTGTTATTTACCAAAACCAAAACAGGAATATCGGGCTGAACCCTTTTTATTTCCTGACTTAATTCCAAAGGAGATTGCTTATCTAAACCCGCCATTAAGATAACAACATCATAAGTTCGGCCTTTTAAAGCTTCCAAAGCTTCATCATTAGTGGCTACACTCGTAAAACGTGGTGCCGCATATAAATTTAATTGTAAATATTCTCCAACAATTTTATCAGAAAACTGGCCTTCTCTTACAATCGTATAGGCATCGTAATAGGTAGCAATAAGAAGAATTTCCTTTACTTTATAAGGCATCAATTCCTGAAAAATATCTCTATCACTCTTTTTCCGTTTGTATATTTTGGAAATCGAAACTTCTTCCATGTTAATTGGTATTAATGTTTTTGTTGTCTGTATTTAGAAATACAAAATAATATAAAATTCTGGTTTGAGATCTACCTTTCGATAACAAGTATAGATTTCATGGGAAATCAATTAATAAAAAGATAAATCTTCTTTCCTAAATTCATTTCCGATTAAAACATCGTGAAATTAATAAAACACCTTGTAAAAAAAGAAAGAGGAAACAACTGGTTTCCTCTTGTACTATAATAATATTTAAAATATTGTCTGATGCTATTTAACTACCCAAGTATCGCCACTATTCAGCAAATCATCCATGCATTTAATTGTTGCTGTTGCTTGAATGTCTTTAATTTGCTGAACCATTTTTTCTTCGTACGATAGTGCAGCAACATCTCTAATTACACCCAATGCAACTGGATATTCAGGAGCTGACATATTTGACAACAACCAAGCCATGTGAGGATCTGGATTGTGGGCATCGTGAATCAAAATATCTTGTTCCGAAATTCCGAATTCTCCAATTGTAACAACAATTAACTTTCCATTTCCGCCCAAAATTAATCCTTTATTTTTTTCCTTTCCAAAAATCATTCGCTCACCATGACGCAAAATCAACTGGAAATCGTCCTTGGTTTCCTTATCGGTAATTAAAGTATGAGCTCCATCATTATAAATAACACAATTCTGAAGTACTTCAATAATAGACGTCCCTTTGTGTTTCGACCCAGCCAATATTAAATCAGTAGTTAATTTTATACTGGTATCAATCGATCTTGCATAAAATTTAGACCCCGCACCAAGAGCCAATTCGGCAGGGTGAAAAGGTTGTTCAATGGTCCCGAAAGGAGAAGTCTTTGTGATCATTCCCTGCTTAGAAGTTGGGGAATACTGCCCTTTTGTTAGACCATAAATCTCGTTGTTAAAAAGAAGAATAGTCATGTCAATATTTCGACGAATGGCATGGATAAAATGATTACCTCCAATTGCTAAAGCATCTCCATCACCTGAAACCTGTAATATTTCTAAGTCAGGGTTGGCCGATTTTACACCAGAAGCAATTGCGGCCGCTCTTCCATGAATTGTATGAAACCCATATGTATCCATATAATATGGAAAACGCGAAGAACATCCGATGCCTGATATAACAGCAAACTTTTCTTTTGGAATATCCATTAAAGCCATCGCTTTTTGTACCGAATTTAGTACTCCGTGGTCTCCACATCCGGGACACCATCTTACTTCCTGATCACTTTTAAAATCTTTTGGAGTTAATTTCTCAGGACTATGTGATTTAAGTATTGTATCTGTCATGATTATTTCTCCTCCAATAATTGGTTAAACCTCTCTTTTAATTCTAGAACCGTAAATGGCAATCCTTGCAATTTATTATATTGATTGAATTTAACTTCTTGAAAACTACCTCTTAAATACTCGGCAAACTGGCCTTCATTTAATTCGCAAACAATTACTTTTTTATGTCGCTTTAACACCTCTGCGGTATTCTTTGGCAATGGAAAAATATAATGAAAATGAGCTAAAGCAACACTCTTGCCTTCGGCCTGAAGTTCACGAACAGCTGTTGTCAAATGACCATATGTTCCACCCCAACCAACAACTAAAACATCCGCATCCTCATTCCCTTTCACAGGAACGTCAGGAATAAAATTCGCTACTCGTCTTATTCTTTCCGATCGAATATCAGTCATCACCTGATGGTTTTCTGGCACATAGGAAACGGTACCTGTCACATCCATTTTCTCTAAACCTCCTATGCGATGTTCAAGTCCCTTCGTGCCAGGAACAGCCCAACTTCTAGCCAATTTCTCAGTGTCTCTGGCGTAAGGTTGATAGTTATCGCCTTCTTTAGCAATAGGCACACTAATTGGAGCAAGATCGGACATTTTAGGAATTCGCCAAGGTTCTGCTCCATTGGCAATAAATCCATCAGTAAGCAAAATAACCGGAGTCATGTGCTCTAAGGCGATTTTACCAGCACTATATGCATATTCGAAGCAATTCGAAGGTGTACTTGCTGCAATTACCGGCATAGGACATTCCCCACTTCGACCATGAATTGCCTGCATTAAATCCGATTGTTCTGTTTTTGTTGGAAGACCCGTTGAGGGACCTCCACGTTGAACATTCACAATAACCAAAGGTAATTCTGTCATTACAGCCAAACCTGCAGCTTCTGTTTTAAGCGCCAAACCCGGCCCCGAAGTTGTTGTTACTGCAAAATTACCAGCAAAACTAGCACCAATTGAAGTACAGATACCGGCAATTTCATCTTCGGCCTGAAATGTTTTCACACCTAGATCTTTACGTGCCGCCAATTCTTGAAGAATTTCAGTAGCTGGGGTAATAGGATACGACCCACAGAATAATTCCAAACCTGCTTTTTCTGCTGCAGCAATTAATCCCCATGCTGTTGCTTTATTTCCAGTAATATTACGGTAGGTTCCTTTCTTAATCTTAGCTGGTGCCACACTAAAATTATATGGCAAAGCTTCTATTGTTTTGGCAAAATTATAACCGGCTCGCAACACCATTTTGTTTGCTTCAACAACTAATGGATACTTTTTGAATTTATTTTCCAAAAACTCTTCCGTATGATCCAGCGGACGATCAAACATCCAATAAACCATTCCTAAAGTAAACATGTTCTTGCTACGAAGAATACTTTTCTGATCCAATCCTGAATCTTTTAAACACTCTTTAGTAAGTGAAGTTACCCGAGCTTTAATCAGGTTATAATCAGCTAGTTTTTCATCATCCAACGGATTAGAATCATAACCTGCCTTTTCGATGCCTCGCTCAGTAAAACTATCCTCATTTACAATGATAGTTCCACTTGGTTTCACCCATTTTAAGTTTGCCATTAATGCTGCTGGATTCATTGCCACCAACACATCTGCAAAATCACCAGGAGTATTCACCTCCATATGTCCGAAATGCAATTGAAAACCCGATACTCCACCGACAGTTCCCTGAGGAGCTCTAATCTCTGCTGGATAATCAGGAAAAGTAGCAACATCATTTCCGAACAATGCGGAAGTATCCGAAAATTGCGTTCCTGTGAGTTGCATACCATCTCCCGAGTCTCCGGAAAACCGAATTACAACTTCCTCCCTTTCAATGATTTTTATCTTTTGAGTCATAACTGTTTTGAATTAAGCTTGATATTAATTCCTTTGTTTAGTTAGTTGATTTTAAATTTCTAAATATACAACATTGTGCTAAAAT
>JBFFMG010000112.1:0-9870 GCA_041554215.1 Labilibaculum sp. | reverse complement strand
TAGTTAAACTATTTCTTTCTTCTCCTCTGCTTCTGATATAATATATACCCAGTTATCAATATCCATAAAATACAGATGCCAGCCAATGGAATAAAAAGGATATAAAATTTACCAAAAACATATTGATAGATTCTTCCCGTATGAACCTCCAAACACAAATTCCAAAGAGACATTGGCGATTGTTGAATATTTTCGGGCATTTGAGTAAAACCAGTAGTATCACTTAAATTTCCAGCACCCAAATTGTAATCAAACAAAATTTCTTTTCCTTCGGCATTTTTTAAGTAACCAGCAATTGGGTGTGCCGAAATCGGTGGTCCCATTGTTTTCACAGAAACATGAGGTTTCTTGGTAATGTAGTCGAAAACCATTCCTTTTTCAGGAATCCAATAAAAAAGTCCACTAAATGACCCTACTAAATAGCTCCCTTTATTCGCCTTCTCAAAAACATTCACCCCCATTACTGAAATTGGAGGCTGTACAACAAAGGCTTTCGGGGCAGAAACAAAAGCATCATCAGAATAATACACACTCTCGTTGGTTGCCAAAAGAATTCTATCCAATTCTTCATCGTACATGATTCTGCGAAGTTGATCGTACCATGGATTGGGATTATCCAAATGAGTAAATGGAATTTTAGGAACTCGATTCGAAACTATTGCAATCAACAACGGTGGACGCAAGAACATTCCGGTTAGGGTTGTCAGCACCAAAAATGCAATTAACCAATTTCCAAAGTGATTGTGCCACTTCAAATTGAATTTTAAAAATCGAATCTTTCTCTTAACATCTTTTCCTTTCTGCTTTAACTTCTTTATCCATTTAGGATAAATGAAATAAACTAAGCCACTTACGCAAAGAAACACAAACACCAAGCCTATAAAATCAACAAACAACTGCCCAATCAATCCAACAGCCTCTCCACTATGAACTTCCCACAGCGTTTTAAACAAACTGATTTTATTGTCAAAGGTTTCAGAAGGAAGAAATTCAAGGATTTCAAACCCATTAGTAGTCTTTTTCAACAAATTCGATCGGGTAAGCACAAACAATTCGCCTTTAATCTCAAGCAAATCAACAATCCTCTCCTCGAAAACAGGTAAGTCAATATTATCCCATTCTTGACTTTGTGGATTGTAATAAAAAAGACCAAATAATGTTCCTGCATACAGCTCTCCACAACTGGTTTTAATTAACTTCTCAATCTTTCGATTATCAACACCCGATTTAAGACCCGAATTAAAATCCTGAAAAGTTTTGAAATTATCAGTAGTTTTCCAAATCCCAATATTGCCATAAATTAATGCAGTATCTCCTTGAATTGTAATAGCCGATTTAACGGAAGCCTTATTCCAATTAGAGTACTGATATTCACTGCCCAAATATTTCCGATCTACATCAACAGAAGAAAATACTCCGCGATGATTCATTACAATTCCCGAGATTGAGAATAATAAAATAAAAAAGGTTAAAGCCAGTGAAGGCCATTTATGATATTTTTTCAAAAACTTAAGTGTCTTAATCCGATCCATAACTAAGCTAAATATTACAAAAACTATTTCCCTAATATCAAGAAAACTAAACAAAAAAAACTGCCTAATGTAGAGTTTAAATCATCCACATTAGGCAGCTAACCCCATAACAAACTATAATATAACAAACTCTAAAAAACGTTCCATTCTCAAATCTCCTCAGTCCTTCTTCATCCACGAAACGTTTTTTAAAACCTCAATTTTATTCTTAATTTAAAAACATTTTCATGTCTTCGTCAACAGTACCAATTCCTGCAATTCCGAAAGTGTCAATTAACACTTTAGCTACATTGGGAGAAAGGAAAGCTGGCAATGTTGGCCCTAAATGAATATTCTTAACGCCCAAAGATAAAAGTGCTAACAATACAATAACTGCCTTCTGCTCATACCATGCAATATTGTAAGCAATTGGTAATTCATTGATATCGTTAAGTTCAAACACTTCTTTCAATTTCAATGCGATAACTGCTAACGAATATGAATCATTACACTGACCTGCATCTAACACTCTTGGTATTCCTCCAATATCACCCAACTCTAATTTGTTGTAACGGTATTTAGCACAACCAGCTGTTAGAATTACTGTATCTTTTGGTAAAGCTGCAGCAAATTCAGTATAGTAATCACGACCTTTCATTCTTCCATCGCAACCAGCCATTACAAAGAACTTACGAATAGCTCCCGTTTTCACAGCATCAACAACCTTATCAGCTAATTGCATTACTTGATTATGAGCAAATCCACCTACGATAGTTCCGTTTTCAATTTCAATAGGAGCAGCACAAGTTTTAGCCAACTCAACTATTTCAGAGAAATCTTTCTTGCCATTTTCATCAGCAGTAATGTGCTTAAATCCTGGGAAACCAGAAGCACCTGTAGTATATACTTTATCTTGGTAAGTAGATTTCGCAGTTGGAGGAACAATACAGTTAGTTGTAAACAAAATAGGTCCGTTAAATGTTTCGAACTCTTCGTTTTGCTTCCACCATGCATTTCCATAGTTACCTACAAAGTGCTCATATTTTTTGAATGCTGGATAGTAATTGGCAGGCAACATCTCAGAGTGAGTGTAAATATCTACACCTGTTCCTTCTGTTTGCTTCAACAACTCTTCCATATCCTTTAAGTCGTGACCAGAAATCAGAATACCTGGCTTGTTACTTACCCCGATATTTACTTCTGTAATTTCAGGATTACCATAAGCTGTTGTATTTGCCTCGTCAAGGGTTGCCATTGCAGTAACACCATTAGCACCACATTCCATAACTAAAGCCACCAATTGATCAGCAGACAATGAATCATCAGTAGTTGCTTGTAGTGCCTTTTGCATAAATGCATACATTTCAGCTTTCTCAAGACCTAAATTATAAGCGTGCTCAACGTAGGCAGCAAAACCTTTTAAACCATACAACAACAATTCTCTTAACGAACGAACATCTTCGTTTTCAGTAGACAATACACCAATAACACGGGCTTTTGCATCAAAATCATTCTCCTTATCAGCAAACCATATTGCAGAATGATGAAGGTTTTCAAAACTAACGCCTGCCGCTTCAGCCTGAGCTTTAATTTCTTCACGTAATTTAAGACCTTCGCGAATAGCTGCAACAAATTTAACTTTATCAAAGTTGGCATTTGTAATAGTCATGAACAATCCTGTCATGATAAAGTTATTTACTTTATCGTTCTCAACACCAGCTTCGCGAGCTTTAGTACTGAAAACCGAAATTCCTTTCATCACGTACATTAGTAGATCTTGAATATTTGCAACCTCATCGGTTTTTCCGCAAACACCTTTAACTGTACATCCAGTTCCTTTTGCTGCCTCTTGGCACTGATAACAAAACATAGCCATAATTTTATCTTTTAATATTGTTGATATTTGATTATTCAAGTTACAATATTGAGAAGAGACAAACTAAAATAATTTCTGAAATGAAATTTACTTTGCTCTTTCAACACTACAAAGATGTGGCAGTATGATAACAAAAAGTGTAACGGATGTTACAAACATGAAAATAATTAAGATTTTTTTATCTTTTTATCTCATTTTCGATTTAGGACAAAAAAAATCCCAACCTAAATCGATTGGGAT
This sequence comes from Labilibaculum sp., assembly GCA_041554215.1. Classification (GTDB taxonomy): domain Bacteria; phylum Bacteroidota; class Bacteroidia; order Bacteroidales; family Marinifilaceae; genus Labilibaculum. Next base: position 6,243 of record JBFFMG010000112.1, on the reverse strand, counting down.
CCTATCATTTACTAAATTATTTATTTCAATTCTTTACAATTTCGTTTGAGTTCTTCCTTCAGCTCACACTTGCATTCAATGTAACTTGCCAACTGTTTATCAGACAAAACTTCTCTCATTTCAACTTCCTTACGTTTCAAACTATCTCGAACCGCTTGCATACAATGAAAACCATCTTTTTCAAGTGTCAACTTCTCTATTTCATTTTCATACTTCAAATTTAAAACCTCAACTTTTGAAATCTGATCAGCAGATAAATCTAACTTTTTCTCCATCCAGGATGTAATTAGATTTGCCCTTTTTACAGCAGCAGAATTGTTTCTTGCACTTACAGTAAAACTCATCAACACAAATAGTAGAACTAAACTTCTAGCTATAATCTTCATATACTGATTTTTAATTTTCACATCAATCAAACAGTTATATTAACGTCAAATTAAATAAAAAGTTGTTAACACATGGGAAATTTAAATATTTTTAACGAAACATCCAAAGAATAATATAATTCAACAAGCTGTTATTCAGCCACTATAACATTTCATTTCAAAATTACAATTAACAAAAAATCCGTGCAATTAATTAAAATATATTTAATACTTTAGGCATCCCTTTCTAATTAATCCGATGTATTTTTGCTTAAACAAAAACATGAAAAAATAATACATTTAAAATAGAAAGTAAAAACTAGAAACATGAAAACTATAGATATATTCTCCACCACTAAAGCATTTATTTTTGATTTAGATGGAACCTTAGCTGACACCATGCCCTTGCACTACGAAGCTTGGGTAAAAACAGCAAAAATCATGAATTTAGATTTTAGTATTGATTTTTTAAAGAGCTGTGCGGGAATGCCATCATCTAAAATTATCGATTTACTAAACGAAAAAAACAACCAGACTATTGATCCGCAAAAATTCTCTGATATGAAAGAAGAATTTTTCGCAAAGGAGATGCACAAAATCAAAGAAATTTCTGCCGTTACCGATTTGGTATACAAATACCATGGCCAAATACCAATGTCAGTAGGAACGGGTGGGAAACGTAACATTGCTGCCGAAACATTACAAATTTTGGGCTTAGACAAGTACATTCCTATTCTGGTAAGTGCCGATGATGTTGAAAATCACAAGCCTGAACCGGATACATTTTTAAAATGTGCCGAATTAATGGGAATTTCGCCAGAAAACTGTCAAGTGTTTGAAGATGCTGCATTGGGGTTTCAAGCGGCCAAGGCTGCAGGAATGAAGGTAACCGATGTCACTCCTTTTTATTAGAATCAGTTAAAATTATTACATGTTTAAAAAATTACTATTTTGCCTTATGGTGACTCTCGTTGCCATTTCTTGTTCGCAAGAAAAAAAAGAGTACACAATCGCTTTTTATAATGTCGAAAATTTATTTGACACCATTAACGACCCAAATACCTGGGATGATGATTTTACTCCTGAAGGAAAATTAGAATACTCAGCGAAGCGGTATGAGACAAAATTGCTGAATCTTTCTAATGTTTTATCTTCTATCGACAAAAATAGTTTTCCTGCAATTATTGGTCTTTGCGAAGTTGAGAATCGCTCTGTTTTAGACGCACTAATTAATCAAGAAAAATTAAAATCTGCCGATTACGGCATTGCCCATACCGAAAGTCCGGACGGAAGAGGAATTGATTGTGCGCTTCTTTATCAGAAAAATAAATTCAAATACCTGAATCATGATATAATTGGAATTCATTTTCCAGATGAACCAAACTTCAAAACACGAGACATTCTTCATGTTCAGGGAATATTAGGATCTAAAGACACTTTAAATATATTTGTAAATCATTGGCCATCAAGAATTGGAGGAGCAGAAAAATCGGAGAAATATCGTGTATTTGTTGCGGAACAATTAAAATCGGCTGTAAATAAATTACAAAACAAAAAACCACAAGCCAAAATCATCATCATGGGTGATTTTAACGATGAACCTAACAATAAATCTGCTGAAGAAACTCTTTCCGCAACAAACAATAAAGACACCTCAAATTCAAAGGCACTTTACAATTTAATGTATGATTTAAAGATGGAAGGCAAAGGCACCTATAACTATAAGGGGAATTGGAACATGCTCGACAATATAATCATATCCAACAGCCTGCTTAACAACCCAAATGCCATTCATACCAATCATCAAGCTGGCAGAATCTTCACCGAGGAATGGATTTGCTACAAAAATCCAGATGGATTATCTCTACCTAGTCGATCGTATGCCGGACCAAGATACTTTGGCGGATATAGCGATCACTTTCCTGTTTATTTTCAGTTAAGCCGTTAAAAAATATAAAACTCAAAAAAAACAGCTGATCACCAATCTGGTAATCAGCTGTTTTTCGTTTAATAAACGTTAAAAAATAATAGAATTTCGCGATAAAACTACCATGCCTCGTATTGTTTCTATATTTTAGCAATTAAGACCAAAAATTATTAAAAGTGCTGCATGAAATTTAAAATTGAATCAAAATTTAAACCTACAGGAGATCAGCCCAACGCCATTGAAGAATTATGCAATGGCTTAAATGATGGTGCTCCCTTTCAAACTCTGCTTGGGGTTACCGGCTCAGGTAAAACGTTTACCATTGCCAATGTAATTGAGCAGGTACAGCGTCCTACTTTGGTTTTGAGTCACAATAAAACTCTTGCAGCACAATTATACGGAGAATTCAAGGCTTTTTTCCCAAATAATGCTGTTGAGTATTTTGTTTCTTATTACGATTACTATCAACCAGAAGCCTATTTACCAGTAACTGGTACTTATATAGAAAAAGATCTATCCATTAATGATGAAATAGAAAAACTCCGATTAAGTGCCTCTTCTGCTCTATTATCTGGCAGAAAAGATGTAATTGTAGTTTCTTCAGTTTCTTGTATCTACGGAATTGGAAACCCTGAAGATTTTCATGCCAATGTTACCGAAATTAAAAAAGGACAGGTAATTTCACGCAACAAGCTTCTTCATTCTTTTGTTGATGCACTGTATTCGAGAAACGAAATAGAATTTGACCGAGGTAATTTTCGAGTAAAAGGGGATACTATAGATATTTATCCGGCTTACGCAGATTTTGCGTATCGTATCATATTTTGGGACGATGAAATTGAAGAAATCTACTCTTTTGATCCTTTAAATGGAGCAAAATTAGATCATTACGATAGAATAACAATTTATCCGGCAAACATATTTGTTACCAGTAAAGACCGCGTACAAAAGGCCATTCATCAAATTCAGGATGATATGGTAGCACAAGTTGCTTTCTTAAAAGATATCGGAAAGCATTTGGAAGCCAAACGATTGGAAGAAAAAGTAAATTTTGATTTAGAAATGATCAGGGAATTAGGTCATTGTTCGGGAATCGAAAATTATTCACGATACTTCGATGGAAGAACTGCAGGAACCCGTCCCTTCTGCCTTATGGATTATTTTCCAGATGATTTTCTTGTAGTCGTTGATGAGAGTCACGTTACTCTTTCGCAGGTACGTGCCATGTATGGTGGTGATCATTCCAGAAAAATAAATTTGGTTGAATATGGATTTCGTCTGCCTTCGGCACTAGATAACCGCCCTTTAAAATTTGAAGAATTCGAACAGATCGCAAAACAAACAATCTACGTAAGTGCAACACCTGCCGACTATGAACTGGAAAAGTGCGAAGGCGTTGTTGTCGAACAAGTTATAAGACCAACAGGTCTACTTGATCCTCAAATCAGCATTCGTCCTAGCCTGAACCAAATAGATGATTTAATTGCTGAAATTCATGAACGCACCGAAATTAATGAGAGAGTTCTGGTAACCACACTAACCAAAAGAATGGCAGAAGAATTATCGGAGTATTTCACCAATTTAAATATTCGTTGTCGATATATTCACTCAGATGTTGAGACCTTAGATCGTGTAAAAATCATGGAAGATTTAAGAAATGGGGTTTTCGACGTTCTAATTGGGGTTAATCTTTTGCGTGAAGGATTGGATCTTCCTGAAGTGTCTTTGGTTGCAATTTTAGATGCCGATAAGGAAGGATTCTTACGATCTACAAGATCGCTAACGCAGACTTCGGGAAGAGCAGCCCGTAATATAAATGGAAAAGTGATCATGTATGCAGATAAAATTACCCGATCGATGCAGGAAACAATTGATGCTACAGATCACAGAAGAGAAAAACAATTGGCCTACAATATTAAAAACGGCATTACTCCCACACAAATTACTCGATCGAAAACAAGCATGATGAATCATGGTAAAGACAAAGAAAGCGTAGCTTATTCCGGACCCGATTCAATTGAAATTGCAGCAGATCCTGTCATTCAGTACATGAGCAAAAACAGTTTAGAAAAAACCATTGAACAAACGAAAAAAGCGATGCAAAAGGCCGCTAAGGAGATGGATTTCTTACAGGCAGCACAATATCGCGACGAAATGTACAAACTTGAGAAACAATTGAAAGAAAAAAAATAAATAAAAAAGCAGTTTCGAAAGAAACTGCTTTTTTATTATTGAAATGGAATTTACTATCCCAAATAAGTTTTCAGTAATTTACTTCTGGAAGTGTGACGTAAACGACGAATCGCTTTTTCTTTAATCTGACGAACACGCTCACGTGTTAATCCAAACTTCTCACCTATTTCTTCCAATGTCATTTCCTGAATACCAATACCAAAGAAAAGTTTGATAATGTCACTCTCTCTTTCAGTAAGAGTAGCTAGTGCACGATCAATTTCTTTTGTAAGAGATTCATTCAAAAGATTTCTGTCAGCAATTGGAGAATCATCATTCACCAATACATCCAACAAACTGTTATCCTCACCATCAACAAATGGAGCATCAACAGAAATGTGACGACCAGAAACACGAAGTGTATCCGCTACTTTATCAGCAGGTAACTCTAAAGATTCAGCTAACTCCTCCGGAGAAGGCTTTCTTTCGTGCTCTTGTTCGAATTTAGAAAAAGCTTTGTTAATTTTATTCAAAGAACCAACTTGATTCAATGGCAAACGTACAATTCTTGATTGTTCTGCTAAAGCTTGAAGAATAGATTGACGGATCCACCATACGGCATACGAGATGAATTTGAATCCTCGTGTCTCATCAAACTTTTCAGCTGCTTTAATCAAACCTAAATTACCCTCATTAATAAGATCAGGTAGACTTAAACCTTGATTCTGATACTGTTTCGCAACAGAAACAACAAATCGTAAGTTGGCTCTAGTTAATTTTTCCAAAGCTCTTTGGTCGCCTTTTTTTATTCGCTGCGCCAATTCAACTTCTTCTTCTACCGTAATAAGATCTTCTTTACCAATTTCCTGTAAATACTTGTCTAAAGAAGCACTTTCACGATTGGTAATTGATTTGGTTATCTTTAATTGTCTCATAGTCCCTTTTCATCGAAATATTTTGCAAAATTAGACTTTTAAATACATAAAGTCAAAATTAATTGCTGTTTTATTCGAATTATTATTATTTTTCCACTTAATTTCCTAATCTTTACTGTTTAAAGAAAAGGCATAGTACTTAACGCTTCCATCAGGATAAATCCCTGAAATAAAAACTCCTCCATCTTTCACACTCTGAAGCGCCTCTTTTATGTCATCTATTTTAAAAATAGATGTTTCATTTATTTTATAAATAATGAATCCTTCCTTAATGTTTTCGTCTTTTAACTTTCCACTCCGCAAATTCTTAATCCTAACCCCTCTGTTTATTTGGAGACGATACTTCTCCTTCGTTGATATAGGTTCAAATTCTGCTCCAAGAAAAGCTAGATCTTTTGACTTTATAACATTAGTATTACCTTGTCTATTACGTAAGATCACATCAATTTGTTTCCTTTCCTCATCTCTTTTTATTAAAACACTGATTTTGTCACCTGGATGGAACTTACTAACCTGTTCTTGAAGTTCGGCACTGGAATTTACAACTTTCCCATCTATATTCAATATAATATCTCCCTTTTTAATCCCAGCATACTCAGCTGCCCCATCTTCGTTTATTTCTGCAACGTAAACACCTTCAATTTTATCAATTTTAAATTCATCAGCTAAATTAGCATCTACAGTTCTAATCGAAACACCAATAAATGCTCTTTGAACTTCTCCGTATTTTTTCAAATCTCCAATCACCTTTTCAACTATTGTCGCAGGAATTGCAAAAGAGTAGCCCGAGTAGGAACCTGTTCTAGATTCAATGGCTGTATTGATTCCAATCAACCGACCTTTT
>JBFFMG010000111.1:0-9886 GCA_041554215.1 Labilibaculum sp. | reverse complement strand
CTTCGTAATTTCTGGGATTAGGAGAAACATTGGAGAAAATCACATAGTCAATTTTAGCTTCCTTCAAATTGCCTTCTGCCTCCAACAACCACGGTGATTTTAAAATTATGTTGTCGGTAACTAACAAAACTTTCCGTCCGCCAAGCTTTTGACAATACAAACCCACATAAACTCTTGAATCGAGTCCGAAAATATATTCCGGAGCTACAAATTTTCTAATTTCCAATTGTATATCATCGAATTCCTTATTCATTACGAATATTTTAAAAGATTAGTAATACGTATAATACCTCTCAGATAAAGAAGTTTTTAGCAGTAACTTTTAAAGATAATGAATATGTACATATTTACATTAATATTCACCCATTTAGAATCTTACAATAAATGAATTTCTTAAATAAATAAAATTTTAGAAAGAATAATACCCAATTAACTTCAAAACTTATCTTATAAAATTTTTCTTTTCAGCTATTTCTGCTTTAAAAAAGATGCCAGGCAACTTGGCTATCTTTTACTTTTTATTGCCTTGATATACTTGAAAAATATTACATTTTGTTGAAAGATACTTTTGAAATTAAATTGGTATCACAAAATAAAAGCAATAACAAACCCCTTCGATCAATTGGCCAAAGGGGTTTGTGTTATCACTACAGTGTAGATCTACAAAAAGTCCTCTATCACCTGATTAGCCAGTAAATTCCCTGTTGCATCGGCTTGAGTTTTTAGCCTACAAAATTGATTCGCCCATTTGGAAGTTCTTATTCTTAAAGACGGATTTTCAATATTCGCCACTTGCAAAATTACTTCTGCAACTTCTTTTCCTTTCTGATATAATGTAACTTTACTTTCCCCAGCACGTTGCTCGGCTTTGGAACGATATTTTTCAAAAATTGGTAAATATTTTCAGTTGCTTGAAAGCAAATGGATTAAGCAATCATCAGACATAAAAAAAGACCAAGCTACGAGCTTGGTCTTAAAATATATTTGAATTAAAATTGCTTAGTTCTTTGTGTCTTTAACAATTACATCATGAGCACCACCTTCAATGATACTTGTAGAGGAAACCAGTGTAATTTTTGCCTCTGTTTGCAACTCAGCAATAGTAATTACACCACAACTACACATGGTCGATTTAATTTTACCCGTTGTTACCTCTAAATTGTCTTTTAATTTACCTGCATAAGGAACGTAACTATCTACACCTTCTTCAAACTTAAGACTGTCTTTACCTCCCATATCATATCGTTGCCAGTTTCTTGCTCTGTTCGAACCTTCGCCCCAATATTCTTTCACGTAATTGCTGCCAATTAAAAGTTTTCTGGTTGGACTTTCATCGAAACGGGCAAAATATCTTCCCATCATCATAAAATCTGCTCCCATCGATAATGCAAGAGTCATATGATAATCCATCACAATTCCTCCATCGGAACAAATTGGAATGTACTCACCAGTCTTCTTAAAATATTCATCGCGAGCTTCAGCAACCTCAATTAAGGCAGTAGCCTGACCTCTACCAATTCCTTTCTGCTCTCTGGTAATACAAATAGATCCGCCACCTACACCAACTTTAATAAAATCTGCACCCGCTTCAGCTAAATATAAGAAACCTGCTTTATCAACAACATTTCCTGCACCAACTGCTACTTCACCTTTGTAATGTTCTTTTATATATTGGATTGTAATTTTCTGCCATTCCGAAAATCCATCTGAAGAATCGATACACAAAACGTCAACACCAGCCTCAACCAAGGCAGGCACACGCTCTTTAAAATCACGAGTATTGATACCAGCACCAACAATTAGTCTTTTATGATCATCTAACAACTCATTTGGGTATTCTTTGTGATTATCGTAGTCTTTTCTAAAAACAAAATACTTCAAATTTTGCTTTTCATCGATAATAGGCAAAGCATTCAACTTGTGATCCCAAATTATATCATTTGCCTCAGTCAAGCTAAGTCCAAGCTCACCAACAGTAAGATTTTCGATTGGAGTCATGAACTCTTTCACCTTTTTATCTAAACTATCCTTGGTTAATCGGTAATCACGACCTGTAACGATACCCACAAATTTACCGTTTGCTGATCCATCACTCGTAACACCAATAGTAGAAAATCCAGTTTGTTCTTTTAAAGCAATAACATCCTGTAAAGTTTGTTCGGGCATAATATTCGCACGACTCTCAACAAAACCAGCTTTGTGTTTTTTTACTTTCTTAACCATATTGGCCTGCTCCTCGATCGACTGCGAGCCGAAAATGAAGGAAACGCCACCTTCTTTTGCCAAAGCAATAGCCATTCCATCATCGGAAACAGATTGCATAATAGCCGATACAAATGGTGTTTTTAAATTGATATTTGAAGATTCTCCTTTTTTAAACCGCACTAAAGGCGTTGTAAGACTCACTTTATCAGGAGTACAATCGACCTTAGTTAGTCCAGGAATTATTAAATATTCACTAAAGGTTCTCGAAACGTCATTAATAATCTTAGCCATAGTTGTTTAATCGTTATTCAATGGTTGTTCAAATAAAAAATTTCACGAAGGTATAAAAATATCCTGTCTCTAGTAAATCAAAGAGGCTAAAATATTCAAATTATCTAATTTTACGACTTCACATTTGAGGGTTGAATCATAGAAATTAATGATTTTAAAATTGTTCATTGTATGCAAGAGTATTTTAACAGAAGAACCATCTATCCTCAACCAAAACCTGAATATAAAAAATTTTCACAGGCTATAAAAATCACGAACAATCTAATTTTGTCGCACCCCTTAAATTTTTGTAAATTGAAGTAAGTTCCTCACATACAAAGGATGGTAGGACATTTTCATCCTTTTAGTTCTGCTCACTAATCTTACTTTGCGGCTACAGTTTTCTCATATCAACTAAAACCAAACATCATGAACTTTTTTCTTGTCTTTAGCATCGCTATTATTTTTTTCTTGCTGGCCGGAATCCGTGTTATTTTCGAATACAAAAGAGCATTGAAATTCCGCTTTGGAAAGTACATTAAAATATTACAACCTGGTTTCAGATGGATCATTCCCATTGTCGAAACCATTAGCATTGTGGATATTCGGGTGATCACCATCAATATTGATTCCCAGGAAGTGATGACTGAGGACAACGTTCCGTGTAGCATCGATGGCGTTGTGTTTTTTCAGATCAACGATCCCGAAAAGGCTGTTTTAGAGGTAGAAGAATATAATTTTGCGATTACACAGTTGGCACAAGCCGCTTTACGCGATGTGTGTGGTAAGGTAGAATTAGATACCATTTTATCGAAACGGGAAGAAATGGGAAAAAACATTAAAACCATTGTGGAGCAAGAAACAAAAGTTTGGGGAATTGTAATTATCGATGTTAAGATTAAAGACATTCAATTGCCCGAAAATATGCGTCGAATGATGGCCAATCAGGCCGAAGCCGAACGATCAAGAAGAGCACGGATTATTCTGGCAACTGCAGAAGAACAAGCTGCAGAAAGTTTGCTAGCTGCAGGAAAGCTCATCGATAAATCGCCATCAGCAATTAAACTTCGATTGTACCAAACATTGGCAAATATTGCTTCGGAAAAAAATTCTACCATTCTGTTCCCATTCCCTGAAGAGGTGTTGCCACGACGACCAAAAGAGGAGGATTAAAAACTGTTTATGCACATATTATTAATCAAATCAACAAATAAAATCTTACGAATTACGAATTATCCTCGTATCGAATTGATTGCCGTGGTCTTAACCGGCATCCTAAAATACATATTGATGGACTGGTTGCAGATGCGTGCCATTTACATTGCAGGCATCTGTATTTTCTGGAGTGCTTATATTCTTTACAGATATTCAACCAATAGGGAGGTCCTGAAACACTGGGGATTTACAAGAGATAATTTCAAACGCTCATTGGCCTTTCTACTTCCTCTTGTTGTGGTTAGCATCACGATTTTCCTGATTTATGCTTACTTCAATCATACCCTTACATTTACCTGGCACATACTGCCAATTATTTGCCTCTATCCCATTTGGGGAATCATTCAACAATATTTAGTACTCGGACTGATTACCAACAATCTTGTTTCATTGGTGAAACCCAGAATCAATAGGCTTGTCCTTATTTTTTTGATCTCAGCACTTTTCGGTTTGGTTCACTATATCAGTACCTTTTTAATGATTTTCACCTTTGTTATGGAAATCGTATTTTTGTTGGCTTACTTTAAATGGAGAAACCTTTGGGCCATAGGCATTGCTCATGGATTGATCGGAAGTTTTTTGCTCTATTTTGTCCTTATAAGGGATCTTTGGAGCGAACTGTTCGCATGGTTTTAAATGTGAAAAAATCTTTTTAAATCAACACCCTTTTTCAATCGGTAATGAACAAAAAAGAGAAGTGCTGAAATAGGAATCATGGATGTTGCCACAATAATACTCCATCTGATCTGAAACTGATGAACGAAATAAAGCGAAACAAAGCCATCAACACAAGTTGAAAAGAAACCAATTGCCAAAAAGATAATTGCCAAGATATTAAAGCCCCGTTGCTTAGAGATTCGAATCAACCAGATTACAAGCAATAACAACAAATAAAACGACAACAGAATGGGAATGCCCAGTTTGATTCCCCACCCAACATTGGTACTAAACAAATCCAATAAAATAAGAAGAACCGAAGTTGAAACCAGACTTCCCAGAACCTTTAGCAGCATTCGATGCCGCCAAAAGGTAAAAACACTAATATTAGCAAGCACAGCCAACGAGGCCACAGTGCTATAGCTCGACCAAGTAATTCTTTTATTCAAAAAAAGGTTAATAGTAATCGTAACCAAGATTCCAGAAAAAAGGATGACGTTTGATAACTCCCAGAACAATTTGCGCTTCTGCGCTTTGGTCAGTTTTTCAAAGTCATTAATGATCTTATCCTTTTCGAGCTTTTGTTGGGATATAGAAAGTTCGTCGGTATCCGCTTTCTCTCCAATAGATAAACCGCACAACGGACAAAAATTCATATTGACATCTAGTTCAACTCCACATTTATTACAGTAATTCATCTCGCTGCTCATGATTTGTATTTAAAATTTTAACCTTCACATTTTGCTCAACAAGAAATCGCAAAAACCGACGTTCAAACTTTTTTGAATTTGTAATGTTACCAAAACTCAAAACTAGTTTGTCTTTGTATCCAATCACGCCGCAATTTATCTTCACTTTTTTATTGGGGGGCGGCGGTGTTATCACAAAATAGTTTATTTGATCGGCTATGGCATCGGGTACAATTGTATTTCCCAAATTAGTCACTACTCCACTAAATTGGTTTGCTCCTTCTGCATAGAACTTGGTATACAAAACAAGGCTCTTTAACAGAATAGGAATACTCCTTACAAAAACATTTCGTTCACCACCAACATTACGCGATATAATTTTACTGATGAGCTTTTCATCGGTCTCCAGTTGCATTTTATGGTACACCACCTTCACAATTTCATCGAAAGAGTAAAGCCCTAATCTGAAATCCAGTTCCGGTAAAACAAAAAGGGAGAAGTTTCGCATGGTTTTCGTTGGGTAGATGTTCCGCAAATTAATCGGAACCTGAATTCTGGCCAATTTACGACGAACTCCCTTTCCTTTGGCCTTACATTCATGAAAAATATCCTGAAGCACCAAAAGATAAACAGCTACCAGAAAGATGGTAATACTAACCGATTTTTCGCTTGCTCTCGCCTTCAATTCTTTGGTTGAAATCATTGCCAAAAGCACATCAAAACGGGGTTTGGAATTCAAATCAAATGGCAAATGAAAAGCTTTTGGCTGGCGGATTACATGAGGTATTTTCTCTTTGAAGTATCGGTTGTAGGCATCTTCGAATTCTTCAGGACTGGCTTTGCTGGTATAAAACGGATCTATCTGCTCCTCAGGAATCATTCCTTTCTCATTAAAATAATAAATTAGGATGGCCTTCAAAAATTGCAACAAACCAGCTCCATCAGTAAGAATATGAGAAAACTCAACACTAATTTCATTGTTACGAACCAAAATACGAAAGAGAAGTTTATTTGAATCCTTTCTATCAAAAGCCTTACAGACTCGACCATTATCACTTGTTACTTTAATGGGATCATCAATCTGCTCCAGGTAATACCAGAAAAATCCTTTCCGAAGACTAACTTTAAAATAAGGGAATCTTTTCTCGACCAATTCAATCGCCGAAAAAAGGTGTTTAATGGCAACCCGCTCGTTAAGAACTGCGGTAATTCGTGCAACTGTAGAATGTTCTTTTGAGCGTATGGCAGGGAATATTTTTGCTGCATTGTCAAGAGGTGCCCAAAAACTTATTTTTTTCTCCATTACAACAGTAAGTTTTTTAACAAAAATCTTTCTTTATCACTGTCAAGTTACGGAAAAAAAGCCTTCCCCATTGGTTAATTTCATAACTTGTAAGATATTCACACCCCACAATCCAAGCACAAACCCATTAAACTCTAGATACTTTACCATTATTATCTTCCAATGAAAGCACTCCTAATTATTCTTTCGAGCACTTGGAAATTCGCGGCAACCTTTCCCATTGCAGTTTATGTTTTTCAGATGTCGTTTATTGAAACAATCCTCTACACAAATATCGGTGGATTCATTGGCATCCTTCTCTCTACTTTGGTTTCGAAAGGATTGATCAAACTATTTACTAATTATGGGTCAGATCTGTTCAAGTCAAAAAAGAAAATCAGAAAAAAATTCACCAAACCAAACAGACGTATAGTCATTTTAAAGAACAAATACGGATTGGCAGGAATTGTGATCCTTACTCCAATACTCCTATCGATTCCTATTGGTGTTTTTTTAATCACCAAATATTTCGGACATCGGAAAATCAGCTATCTATATTTACTCATCTCTCAAATTGCATGGTCGTTTGCCTATGCCTTATTTTATTCCAGCATAAAAATTGTTATTTAAGAGCTATAAACTAACTGGAGAATCATTTTCTCAACGAGACAAGCCAGCATAAAAAAGCCACGGAAGCTATCCGGGGCTGTTCACGATTATTTTATATCCTTACTCACTAATACTATTATAATAATCAAGAACTTGCAGTATATCCTGCTCATCCTTTACTTTTAATTTATTCTTTTTAATAAAAGTGCTTAGTTTATTTTCATTATCGTTCAAAATACTCAGAAGTTCTTTTTTATTTGAGAATGAAACCAATTCTTTATCCTTATTTTTTTGCAAATAATACTTCGAAGGAGTTATTTTGAAATGGGCGAGTTTAGATTCATTGTATAGACTTGCCAGTTTGGCTTTCTCCAAAATAACTCTTTGCTGGCTATAAAGAGAAGTCTTACCTTTAAGGATTGGTTGAAAGAAGCCATATTTTAATTTTCCTTCTGTTTTATACTCTTTTCGCTCAAAAATAATGCCTTCAAATTTTAATTGTAAAATGGGAAAGCTAATTGGAATCTCATATATATCCTGTCCATTTTTCTTGAACTCTACTACATCTTTATAATTATTATATCGCATATTCACACCTTGATAAATTAAACTATCGCTGGTAAGAATATAACCTTGATGAAAACTACTATCTAAATAAGGGCTTCCTGTAATATTATCTGCCTCATTCTCTGTTAGCGCAGTTTGGAATTTTAATTGATTGTAAAAATCAATGATTGTTGGCTTAAATACATCATTTGTTTGGGCAATACAATACTCATTACTTAATGCAAAAAGCATTATACAACTTAAAATGATTTTTGTCCATTTATTTTTCATACTATTTAAGTATAATGAGTTGATTTGATATTAAATAAAGTAATTACCTTATTAATTTACAATGAAAAAATAACATTTAAAGACTAAGTACAAATAAAATACATGTTAATAATATCACACTAACCATTTCAGTAAATACCTTTAATAAAGAAAACCCGGAAAATTTCCGGGCTTATTTAACTAATTCTATAATTTACTCTTACTTTACCTCAAGTATCATTGCTGATCGGGCTGGAACTTCTATGCCCAAATTCAGGTTTATAATTTTACCTGAGATAATATCTTTAGCGGAGGAATGATTCCATAGCATTTCATGATATCTTTTAGTCTCTAATTTCACTGATTCTGTATTCTTATTCAAAATCACCATCACTTTTCCCTTTTTTGAATATCTAAAATAACTATAGATACCCAAATCAGGTGCATAGTGCATCAATTTCCCTTTGTGAATAACTGTATTGGTTTTTCTCCAATTCAATAATTTCTTTAAATAATTCTGTGCCTCCTTCTCTTGTGTGCTCAAACCTTTCCCAGTAAAAGCGTTCACTTGATCACCTTCCCAACCGCCGGGAAAATCCATACGTAACAATCCATGATCACCGCCTGCATCACTGTTTGCTAAAATCTCTGTACCGTAATAAATTTGCGGAATTCCTCTCATGGTAAGAAAGTAAGTCATTGCCATTTTGTACAAACCGTAATCTTTATTCAGCTGATTAAAAATTCGGGTCATGTCATGATTATCCGGGAATATAACCAAATTATTAGGATCTGGATATTGCACATCATTCACCAATATCTCATACAATTTGATTAATCCAGTCCCCCAGGTGTCTTCTTCTGTTAATCCTTCCACCAAAGCGTTTTGCAAGGGAAAATCCATTAAACTTGGCAGACTGGAAACATAGCCATTCTTATTTACTTTCCCCTTTTGCCAATAAGATATTATGGCCGGATTAAGACTCCATTCCTCACCAACAATATTTAAATTAGGATATTCTTCCAATATTCGGTGAGTCCACTCGGTCAAAAATTCTGAATCAGAATACGGATAAGTATCTACACGAAGTCCGTATAATTCGGCATATTCTATCCACCAAATGGTATTTTGAATCATGTATTTAGCCATGAACTCGTTGCGCTGATTCAAGTCGGGCATATCTTTAACGAACCATCCATCCGAAAACTGTTTTAAATCGTCTTTTGAGGTATATTTATCCTGAACCGTAGTTCGCTTATGAGTACAACTGGTAAATTCCCCATCGTTATTGATCCAATCCTTAGAAGGTAAATCTTTCATCCACCAATGTCCCGAACCACAATGATTCAAAACAACATCCATAATGATTCCAATTCCTTTTTCTTTTGCGAGTTTCGAAAATTTACAATACTCCTCATTTGTTCCAAAGCGTGGATCAATTTGATAATAGTTGGTTATTGCATATCCATGATAAGAATTGATTTGTTTATTTTCCAATAATGGCGTCGACCAAATGGATGTAAATCCCATATCGGCAATGTAGTCTAAATGATCAATCATCCCCTGTATATCTCCACCGTGACGGCCAGATTTATTCGAACGATCAAGACCTTCCATTAATCCTTCTACCTCATCGTTCCCCTTATTTCCATTTGCAAAACGATCGGGTGTAATTAAATACATTACATCGGCAGGAGTATAACTTAAACGCTCGGCAGAACCTGCTTTACGCTCCAAAAGCTTATACTCGTATTTTAAAATGGTTTTTGTTCCTTTTTTAAAAAGAATATCAAAACTTCCAGCTTTCACACTTTCACTCAATTTCAAATCAACAAACAGATAGTTAGCATTAGACACACTACTCACCTTTGTGATGCTTACACCAGCGTAATTTACTTCGGGTTTTAAGTCAGAAATATTCTCTCCATGAACCAACAATTGAAGGTTCGGATTCTTCATTCCTACCCACCAAAAAACTGGTTCTAAATGATCAATTTTGTTCTTTGCAAATACCGAACTACTTCCTACAAGAAATACGGTCAATAAAACCATGAGTATTTTTTTCATATCCTATTTTTTAATGTTTTTAACTTCTTATTCTTCCTGTTTTCCTAGAAGAAATTCTAAGGGAACGTGTAAACG
>JBFFMG010000110.1:0-9900 GCA_041554215.1 Labilibaculum sp. | reverse complement strand
GGAACAACAACTCAAATCTGAGTTTGATTGTTTAGTTCTGGCTGATAGCGATTCTTTAAAATTGAGTATTTGTAGAGAAATTGAAAAATTATTTGCCGATTTATTGGTTGAAGAGGAGAGTTTTAATTATCCGTTTTCTGAACTATCAAAAATGGGAACCTTAACTTCTCCCGATCAGAAATTTCGAGTTTTTAATTGGAATTGTGTTTTGAGAGATGGAAGTTATCGGTATTTTGGTTTGCTACAATTAAACCTGAAGAAATCAATGAAGGTTGTGACTTTAACGGAATCTAAAATTGCAGCCGATATGTTTCATCAATATACAGCAACGAATTGGCCAGGAGCCCTGTACTACCAAATTATTCCGTTTGCTACGAAATCGAACAATTGTTATTTTTTGCTAGGTTGGGATGGGAATAATTTTCAAACCAATAAGAAGATCATAGAGGTACTCAATTTTGATGATAATGAACAAGTTAGTTTTGGTATGCCAGTAATTTTTTGGAAAGGCAAAACGTTGACCAGACTCGTTTTTGAGTATGCCAAACAGGCGCGAATGACTATTCAATACAATGAAAAAGAGAAGCAAATTGTATTTGATCATTTGGCACCTTCATCGCCAACTTATCAGAATCAATTCGAATATTACGGTCCTGATTTTTCTTACGATGCTCTCGAGTATCAAAAAGGAAAATGGGTATTAGTTGAAAATGTTGATGTAAGAAATAAAAAAGAAAAATGAGTGAGACATTCCAATATCAAACAGAACAGTTTGCTGATATAAAAATACTAAGATACCAGGTTCCTGGATTCGAAGAATTGACTTTGCGTCAGAAAGAATTGATCTATTATTTGGCTGAAGCAGCGCGCTGTGGTCGTGATATTCTGTTCGATCAAAACAATAAAAATAACCTGAGTATTCGCCGTACTCTGGAAGCGATTGCTAAATCGTACGATGGAGACAGAGAATCGGATGAATTTAAAAGCTTTTTGGTCTATACCAAGAGAGTATGGTTCTCAAACGGAATTCATCATCATTACTCGATGGATAAATTCATGCCTGAATTTTCAGAAGAGTATTTTGGCGAACTATTAAGTAATACAAATTACGAATTATTGCCTTTGTTGGAAGGAGAAGATGTTGTTGGTTTGCTAACCAGATTGGTTCCCGTTTTATTTGATGAAGATGTTGATGCAAAACGAGTGGTTTTGAATCCGGAACTGGATTTAATACAAGATTCTGCAAATAACTACTACGAAGGAGTTTGTGAGAAGGAGGTTGAAGACTTTTATGCAAATATGGATAAGGGAGATCCGGAAAGACCCATATCTGTTGGTTTGAATTCCAAATTGGTGAAGGAAGATGGGAAATTGATAGAGAAAACATGGAAAGTAGGAGGAATGTATTCCGAAGCCATCGAAAAAATTGTGTTTTGGTTAGAGAAAGCGATACCTTTTGCTGATAGTGAACTTCAACGAGAATCTTTGGTAAAATTGATTGAGTTTTATAAAACCGGCGATTTAAATACCTTCGATGAATATTCAATTTTATGGGTGAAAGATTTAGATGCTCATGTTGATGTAGTAAATGGTTTTATTGAAGTATATGGTGATGCTTTGGCGGTGAAAGCCAGTTGGGAATCTATCGTAAATTTTAAAGATATAGAAGCCACCAAAAGAGCGATTATTATATCCGATAATGCACAATGGTTCGAAGATCATTCGCCTGTTGATGAGCGATTTAAGAAGAAAGAGGTGAAAGGAGTGAGCGCAAAGGTGATTACTGTTGCTATGCTAGGTGGTGATTGTCACCCGGCAACACCAATTGGAGTTAATTTACCAAATGCAGAGTGGATTCGTAAAGAACATGGAAGCAAGTCAGTTACCATTGATAATATTACGCATGCGTATCATCAATCATCCTTGAAAGGGGGTATGGTGGAAGAGTTTGCTTATAGCAAAGAAGAGGTTCAACGAGCAAAAGATCACGGATATTTGGGCGGTAACCTGCACACCGACCTGCACGAATGTTTGGGTCATGGTTCTGGACAACTATTACCAGGAGTTGGAATGGATGCACTGAAAAATTATCATTCTACTTTGGAAGAGGCTCGTGCCGATTTATTTGCACTCTATTACATGATGGATCCTAAAATGGTTGAATTGGGATTGATGCCAAGCTTGGAGGTTGCTAAAGCTGAATACGACGGGTACATTCGCAATGGTTTAATTACTCAGCTAACTAGAATTGAGTTGGGGAAAGACATAGAGGAATCGCACATGAGAAATCGTCAGTTAATAGCTAAGTGGGTTTATGAGAAAGGAGAATCCGAGAAGGTGATTGAGAAGATTCAGGAAAATGGAAAAAGTTATTTCATTGTAAAGGATTATCAAAAACTGAGGGTGCTATTTGGAGATTTGTTGGAAGAAGTGCAGCGAATAAAATCGGAAGGAGATTTTAAGGCTGGAAAATTACTCGTTGAAAATTATGCGGTTAAATTAGATACCGAATTGCATCAAGAAGTAAAGGAAAGATTTGAAAAGCTGAATTTGGCTGCTTATGCCGGCTTTATTAATCCGGATTATCATCCTGTTTACGAGGCAGACATAATTGTTGATGTGAAAATATCTTACCCAATGGATTTTATGGCACAGATGCTTGAGTATGGGGAGAGATATTCCTTTTTACCCAATATCAATTAACACCGATTGTTGTTTTGTAATGAACCATAAATTCGCAAGCTCATTTACGATCCAACTAAACATACAACGGCATTATACCAGCCAAGACTAAAGCCCATTTGGTATAAAATATAGGAGATGAATTTTCATCTCCTTTTTTCATCTTGGAAATTGAAGTCTTTATCGAATAAACTATAAAGCTTAATTCGCTTCAATGATCTTTTGCTAATTTTAAGCACAAGCATTAAAACAGACAAAAAATGATAAAAAGAATTGCTCTACTGGCAAGTTTTGGAATGATGTGTTTCAGCACTTTTGCGCAGGATATGAATTACACCAAGCAATTGGTGAATAAATTGAGTTCTGAAGAATTTCACGGACGTGGTTATGTGAATAAAGGGGATAGTATTGCTGCTGCTTATTTATCGGCAGAGATGAAAAATATTGGTCTGAAAGGCTTTTCGGATAATTATTATCAGTCCTACACAACTTCGATTAATACCTATCCTGAAAATCCGAAGTTGATATTGGATGGTAAGGAGTTAGTGTCAGCTAGTGAATATATCGTGAATCCAAACGCAAAATCGTGTAGTGGGGAATCGGAATTAACATGGATTACGAAAGATGTTTTAACCAATGAGCGTGCTTTGGGTGATTTTATGAAGAAAGATTATTCCAATTCATTTCTGGCTATTGATTCTACAGGATTAAATAATAAGGATTTGTATAATTTTGCCCAAATCATGTTAAAAAAGAATGTGTTTGATGCAAAAGGAATTGTTTTGATTAATGGGAAATTGAAATTTTCTGCTCGAACAAAAACAGTTGATTACACAACTTTTATGCTGAAGTCGGATGTGATTTCTTCGGATGCAAAGAAGATTACTTACGACATAAAAAGCGAGTTTGTTGAAGACTATCACACTCAGAATGTGATTGGCTATTTGCCAGGGAAATCTGATACTTGTATTATTTTATCAGCTCATTACGATCACTTAGGTCATTTTGGAGATAAAATTTATCCTGGTGCAAATGATAATGCCAGTGGTGTTGCCATGGTTTTGAATTTAGCCAAGCATTTTACATCTTTAAAAAAGAAGCCTCATTATACGATGGTTTTTGCTTTGTTTAGTGGAGAAGAAGCCGGATTACTTGGTTCAACGCACTATGCTGAGAATCCATTAATTTCCTTGTACAAAACCAAGATCAATCTTAATTTTGATATGGTGGCAACTGGATCGGAAGGAATATTTGTAATTAATGGAAAAATGGTTCCCGATGAGATGGCGAAATTTGATGCCATCAATAAAGAAAAAGACTATGTGTTTAAGATGTTTGGAACCGGTGAATCATCGTCTTCCGATCATGCTTCTTTTCACGAAAAAGGGGTAAAAGCGCTTTTCTTTTATACGCATGGCGATAACTCAGATTATCATGAAACAACCGATACCGCTGATAAATTGCCATACACACAGTTCGAAGGCATATTTAAATTGGTGAGAGATTATACGGAACTAAAGTAAGAAAAGACATTTTGAGAAATAGAGAAGAGCTTTTGCCGTTGGTAAAGGCTCTTTTTTATTGTCTTTTGATGCTCTCACTTTGAGTGAGGGGTTCAATAATAAGAAATCATATTACATGAACGGCAATTACCCCAAACCCCCAAAAGGGCTTAAAACGGTAGCGGATTTAGGGTTAACAAGATAATTTTTAAAGTTTCAGAAAAAGAAAACCTGTCAGGATTCAAAATTCTGACAGGTTGTATTCTGTAATTATTATCTAAATATTGAACTTCAATTTTATTCCTGTATCCCGATGATGTTTGCCATCAAAACTCCAAACAACTTCTACATCCAGCAATAGGAATATTTGCGACAAACTGTAACCAACTTCCCAATAATTCTTTTTGTCGGCATGAGTCAAATAATTGGCAAATAATTTCTCCTGAATTGCCAATGAATTGTTCAGTATTGGTAATCGTTTTAACAGAAATCGATCGGATGTGTATTGAATATGTGCTTCCAAATAATCCTCGGTAGTAGAGTGCTGATAAAAATCCAGTAATCGGAATGCATCCCATTTGTTCGCAAACATAAGTACTGGTTTGCTGGTGTTAAAATGACGATAGTCAGCAAAGAAAGTCTGGTTGTTGGTAAGGAAACTTCCAGCTTTTGCACTATAGTTTAAACGATCGTTAAAGCCCACATCGAATGCTTGTTTTACCGAGGCTTCCAGTAAAGAATAGTCGGTTTCCGAATCGAGCACATCGCTAATTCCCTGTTTGTAAAGCATTGAAAATGTTGGCTGCGAATGATAGCTGACCATGTTTTTCACACCTTTTTTAATCGTGTAACGGTGGCGAGGTGTGTATTCTAATTCGGCTGTGAATGTAAAAGACTTATTGTCGTGAAGCAATTCTGGATTTACTCCTGCTGGGATATTGGGAGTGTAGGCATTCTCTTTTGGACCCGTGAAATAGAATTTATTCGTATTGTATAGTTGTTTTCGGTTGGCATACTCTAGTTCTGCATGGAGATTTAAGCCATTTGCCAGATCGGTTTCATGCCAAAGATTCACATAGTTTTTATCGTAAAGTTTTAAATGATTGTCCTTATAGTATAATGAAGTCATTGCATTCAGCATCGGATTAATACCTGAGTTTTCATTAAAATCAACAGCTTTACTTCCTCCTTTAAAACCAATCCAAGCTCTTTTTATTCCGTTGTAGCGATATCTGCTTGCAAGAGAATAGTCGAGATGCTTTCGGGAGAAGGCGTAAGTGAAATCAGGTGATAAATCAAAATAGTGACCAATGGTATCCTTTTTAGTATATCTGAAAGGCGCATTGAATGCAAAGCCTTGAACGGTATTGTAGGAAATTTTATCGAAGGCAAAAAGGCCTGGAATCGTGAGTGAAGAATTTTCTTCTTTGTACTGATACGTTTTACCAAACAAAACATGTTTGAATTTAAACTTTCTATTTATCTGGCGAACAGAATCTTTGTATTCAGGAGTGCTGCGAACAATTTCGATTGAATCCTTTTTCGTGAAGCTAATTTTCTCATCATCCGATAAGGGGATGGGTCTCATTTGAGTCCAGTACAAGGAATCTTTGTTCTTGGCATCTTTGGCAATTTTCAGCTTTTCGATTTTAATTTCCAGTGGCTCTTTTACCTTCTCTGCACGTTTTTCCTGATTTTCTTTTTCCATCAAGCGGTAGAGCTTTCTCATCTCCGCATTATTCATGTCGTCCTTTTCCAGAAGATCTTGGATTTCATCTTTCCGCTTTTTTTCTTTGACAGACAGAACTTCCGAATCCTGATGATTGGTTAGTTCATTAATGCTTTTGGCTTCCTGTTTTAGGGCCAACTCTTGTTGTTTTAAATAATCATGATCTAAAGCTGGATTTAAAACGATTTTATAATCTTTAATGGAAGTCACATAAATTATATTCAAGCCAAAGCCCATGCCTTTAAAATTCACATCAAAGTCGAAACTTACCGGCATCCATACACTTTCGCTTACTGGAGCATATAGTTGATGCATGTGCACATCGGTCATTGGAAGGTTGAGTTTTAAGTCGGCAGAATGGATGTTCCAGAAATTTTCGGCAATGTTTAAGAAACCGCGAAACAAATCTTTCCCTTTTCGTTTGGGCGTTACTTTTATTCTGTTGATCATTCTTCCCTGATCTTCAAAAACCGATTCCAACTCAAATTTGTAGACAGAAAATGCTGTTTTATCCAAAGGTGATATAAATCCATCTTCTTTGGTATCGTATAGGTTGGCGGTAATAAATTGCATTGGGTTGGCCTCTTCACCTAAACCTGATGAATGAACAGATATCACTTCTTCCTCAATTTTATTGGGAAGCTCGAAGTGAATTTTAGATATGTTTTCCGTCACAAAAGTCTTGCCTTCTGTAATATCTTGTTCTGCCAATTTCTTTTTAAAAAGTCGCGGAACACTGGTAATCTTTCCCGATCCTTTCAAGTAAACCGTATTGTCGTACTCACTAACCTGCTTGGTATAATAATCGCCCATTGCAATTGCTTTTCGCATTACATAGTAGGCCGGATCTTCACCACTGGCCAATACTTTCACTTCTTTTAGCTGATAAGTTTGAGGCGCAAGAGCAACATTCATTTCAATATCCTTATCACCCATGTTCACCTTAACATCTTTGGTTTTAAAACCCATATATCGGTATTCTAAATCCCATTCTCCTTTTGGAAGGTTTAATTGATACTGTCCGTCGATATTTGAAGTCGTCCCGGTTGAAAGCGCCCTGATATAGATGTTGGCAAATGGAATTGCGTTTCCTTCCGTATCGGATATTGTACCCGTAATTTGTTGAGAATATCCTGAAAAGGATAAAAGGCAAAAAAGTAAAAGGAGTAAATTTTTTGTCATGATTTGGTATTTGCTTTTAATTTTTATGTGACGGGTTCATTCTTATTTTTGTTACAGTTGTACTTTTTTTATTTCAGTATTTGTAAACAATCATTATCAGCTCTATTTATGAATAATGTATTTTTCAGGATTATGGTTGCCTGGTATGAATATTTTTTTTAACGATTTTGCTTGCTGTAGGTTCATTAAATTGAATAAAACAATATAATTTGCAATGAGAATTGTAAACTTATCAAAAAAATACAATAGAGAGTTAAACAGCAGTTTCGTTTTGTGCTTTTTTAATAAAAAGGAATAGTATTTAACATTCTTTGTCACGTGTCAGTAATCAATTATCAGTAACATGATTCCATATGGCCATGTGTTACAGCTAAGAATTATGTACTTTATTTGTCGTTTAATTTGAGAAGAACTGACAGTATTCTGAAATTTTTTCTTATTTCCTGTCTTAATGACAGAAATTTTTGCTTGGCATAGGCTTTGACTATTCCTGATTCGAAAAATTGTAATTCAAAATTTAAAAACGATATAACTATGTCAACAGGAAAAATTGGTGTTACTAGTAATGATCTGTTTCCAATCATTAAAAAATTTTTATACTCAGATCACGACATCTTTTTGCGTGAAATTGTTTCTAATGCAGTAGATGCAACTCAAAAATTGAAAACTTTAGCTGCAACCGGCGAATTTAAGGGCGAGGTAGGAGATCTAAAAGTTTCAGTTGCTATTGATAAAGAAGCAAAGACGATTACTATTGCCGATAACGGTATTGGTATGACTCAGGAAGAGATTGAAAAATACATCAATCAGATTGCCTTTTCGGGAGCTGAAGAGTTCATGGATAAGTATAAGGATCAGGCTAACGCTATTATTGGTCATTTTGGATTGGGTTTTTACTCATCTTTTATGGTATCCGATAAGGTAGATATTATAACTCTTTCGCACAAAGAAGGTGCTGAAGCAGTAAAATGGAGTTGTGAAGGAAATCCTGAATATACTTTAGAAAAAGTTGAGAAAGCGGATAGAGGAACTGAAATTGTAATGCACATATCTGAAGAGGAAGAAGCCTTTTTGGAAGAGAGCCGTATTCAGGAATTATTGAATAAGTATTGTAAGTTTTTACCTGTCGAGATTTCTTTCGGAAAGAAAAAGGAATGGAAAGATGGTGCAAATGTAGATACTGACGAAGACAATATTATTAATGATACAAATCCTGCATGGACTAAGAAGCCTGCAGATTTGAAAGAGGAAGATTACAGCGATTTTTATCGTCAGTTGTATCCAATGGGCGAGGATCCATTGTTTCACATTCACCTGAATGTTGATTATCCTTTTAATCTAACTGGTGTATTGTATTTCCCAAAAATTAAGAACAGTGTTGAAATTCAGAAGAACAAAATTCAATTGTACTGTAATCAGGTATTTGTTACCGATTCGGTAGAAGGAATTGTTCCTGAATTCTTAACCATGCTTCATGGTGTGCTTGACTCACCGGATATTCCATTGAACGTATCTCGTTCTTACTTGCAAAGTGATGGTAATGTAAAGAAAATTGCCAGTCATATTTCTAAGAAAGTTGCCGATAGCTTGAATGATATTTTCAAGAATGACCGTGCAGATTTTGAGAAAAAATGGGATGACTTACGCATTTTCATTCAGTACGGAATGTTGACTGAAGAGAAATTTTACGATCGTTCTAAAAAATTCATGTTGTTCAAAAATACCGAAGGAAAGTATTTTACAATTGAAGAATATGAGGCGATTATCAAGGAAAATCAGACCGACAAAGAAAGTAATATCATTACTTTATATGCTACTGATGTAGATGCTCAGTACACTTACATTGAGGCTGCGAAAGCAAAAGGATATGATGTTTTGGTGATGGACAGTCAGTTGGATAATCACTTGATTAACCACTTGGAGCAAAAAACACCAACTACAAAATATGTTCGTGTTGATTCTGATATCATCGACAAATTGATTCAAAAGGATGAGGTAAAAGTATCGAAGCTTACCGAGGAACAAAGAAATGACTTGATTCCTGTTTTCAATTCTCATTTGCCTTCAGGGAAGATCAACTACATTGTTGCCTTTGAATCATTAGGAGCAGATGCACAACCATTACTAATTACTCAATCGGAATTTATGCGTCGTATGAAAGATATGGCTGCTATGAATGCGGGAATGGGTTTCTATGGTGAAATGCCTGATTCTTTCAACTTGGTAGTAAACTCCGATCATGCTTTAATCGAAAATATCCTAAACGATAAGGATGCAAAAATGGGAGAGAAGCTTGCTGAGATTTCGGCAAAATTGACACCAATTTTGGAGGAAAGAGCCCAATTGGATGCTTTGAAAAAGGACAAGAAGGAAGACGAAGTTCCTCAGGAAGAGAAAGATAAAATGGCTGAGGTTCAGAAGCAAATCTCTGCAGTGAATGCTGAAAAAGAAGCATTGCTAAAAGGATACGGAAAGGACAATCAATTGGTGAAACAATTAATCGACCTTGCATTGCTTGCCAACAACATGTTGAAAGGTGCTGAGTTAGCAAAATTCGTAAAACGAAGTGTTGATATGATCAAGTAATTGATCGTGAAACAAATATATCAAGCAGTCGGACCTTTGGGTTCGGCTGCTTTTTTTTATTCTTGATTGGCTTTGCCTGCAAATAGAAAGTCGGTTCAGTACGATTCTTCTACAGCTGAGATAATAATTTGCCTTGTATTTTCTTTTTTGCTAATTGAAAAATCAATATTCAATTTTGAGAAACGGATACAACTGGTGGTCGGAATGGTTTTTCAATTT
>JBFFMG010000109.1:0-9914 GCA_041554215.1 Labilibaculum sp. | reverse complement strand
CGCGGATGTGGCGTAATTGGTAGCCGCGCTAGACTTAGGATCTAGTGCCGAGAGGCGTGGGGGTTCGAGTCCCTTCATCCGCACAATAAAAAAGAATAATCTTAAACCGCCCGTACTTTACGATACTATCATGTATCGATGGTGAGGCGGTTTTTTTTCAATTAAAAAGGTTTTATCTATAATAGCTAAAAAATGAACATTACAAAAACCAACATTGATGATTTAAACGCTGTAATCAAATTACAGATCGTTAAAGAAGATTATGAGACCCGAGTAAACAATTTGTTGAAGGACTATCGTAAAAAAGCAAATATCAATGGTTTCCGTGCAGGTAAAGTACCTATGGGTGTAATCAAAAAAATGTATGGAACTCCTGTTTTAGCTGAAGAAATCAACAAAATCCTTAGCGAAGAGCTAATGAAGTATATTCGTGAAAACGAATTAAACATCATGGGCGAACCTCTTCCAAACGAAGCAGATCAAAAAGCTATCAATTGGGAAAAAGACACTGAATTCGAATTCTCTTTCGATATTGCCTTAACTCCAGAATATACTCTTGCTTTAAGCAAAAAAGATAAAATCGACTTCTTTAAAATTATTGTTGACGAGAAAATGATTTCTAACGGCGTTGATATGCATTCTCGTCGTTTTGGATCAAACAACGCAGCCGAAGTAGTTGAAGAAAAAGAACTTCTGAAAGGTAACTATGCTCAAGTTGATGCAGAAGGCAAATTAGTTGAAGAAGGAATTGTCAGCGAAAATGTTGCTATGTCTTTGGAGTACATGAAAGACGAAGATTCTAAGAAAAAATTTATTGGAGCTAAAAAAGACGACGTGGTTATTTTTAATCCTGCGAAAGCTTTTACAAACAAATCGGACATTGCTTCTATGCTAAACATCTCGAAAGAGGAAGCTGAAACTTTAGATGCTGATTTCCAATTTACAATTACAGAAATTACCAAATTTGTTAATGCTGAATTGAATCAAGAATTATTTGATAAAGTATTTGGCGAAGGAACTGTTTCTTCTGAAGAAGAATTCAAGAATAAAATTAAAGAAGATATCGAAAAGCAATTGGATAACGATAGCGACTACAAATTCTTGATTGACGCCAAAGCTAAATTGGTAAAAAAGGCAAAAATTGAACTTCCTGAAGTATTTCTAAAGCGTTGGATTGTTGCAACAAACAAAGAAATGACAGCAGAACAGGTTGATACTGATTTCGCTAATTACTCTGACGAATTCAAATGGCAGTTAATCAAAAACAGATTAATTCAGGAGAATGACTTAAAAGTTAGTCAGGAAGAAGTGATGGAATTTGCTAAAAAACAAGCATTAATGCAATTTCAGCAATACGGAATGATGGATGTACCTGAAGAGTACTTAAACAACTACGCTCAACAAATGATGCAAAATCAAGACGAGCAAAGAAAAATTTATGAGCGTAAAGCTGATGATAAGGTTGTTGAGTACATTAAAGGAGTTGTTAAACTTGATGAAAAAGAGATTTCTACTGAGGACTTCAACAAAATGTTTGAATAAATTAGTACACTCAATATAACATTAAACCACGCTTTATGGAAGGCGTGGTTTTCTTTTTAAATTTAAAGTGCCGATTTTGTTAAGCCATTCTTTTCAATTGGAGAAAATTTAATTAATTTAGGTCTACCAAATATAAAATAACTTCGCTATGGTACCAAAAGATGAATTCAATAGATTTGCTACAAAACACATGGGTATAAGCAGCCTAAACCTAGATAGATATACATCAATCAGCAACAGTTACATCTCTCCTACTATTATTGAGGAAAGACAATTAAATGTTGCCTCAATGGATGTATTCTCTCGCCTTATGATGGACAGAATCATCTTTCTAGGTATTCCAATTGATGATTATGTAGCTAACATTATCATGGCACAATTGCTATTTTTAGAATCAACTGATCCGTCGAAGGATATTCAGATTTATTTCAACACACCAGGTGGTTCGGTGCATGCAGGTCTAGGAATTTACGATACAATGCAGTACATCAAGTGTGATGTTGCAACTATCTGTACGGGAATGGCTGCTTCGATGGGTGCTGTTTTATTAACTGCAGGAACAAAAGGGAAACGATCCGCTCTTAAACACTCCAGAGTAATGATTCATCAGCCAATGGGTGGTGCTCAAGGGCAAGCATCGGATATTGAAATTACTGCACGCGAAATTTTAAAACTGAAAAAAGAACTTTATACCATTATTGCTGATCATTCTGGAAATACTTACGAAAAAGTTGAGAAAAACTCTGATCGTGATTATTGGATGACAGCCGCGGAAGCAAAGGAATACGGAATGATTGATGAAGTGCTTATCCGTGAGCAATAAGCTAACTAAATAGAAATCAGAATAACAAAATGCAGAGTTAAGCGTAAAATTCTTAACTTTGCATTTTTAGTATAACAAATAAGAAACATGGATAAATGCTCGTTTTGTGGGAGAGAAAAGAAAGATACAAATCTTCTAATTGCCGGAATTAGCGGTCATATTTGCGATAGCTGTATTGAACAAGCCTATGCTATTGTACAGGAAGAATTGAAGAATCGTACTGATATCAACCTAAAAGAGATTCAATTATTAAAACCAACAGAAATTAAGGCATTTCTTGACCAGTATGTAATTGGGCAGGATGATGCAAAAAAATATCTTGCGGTTGCAGTATATAACCACTACAAAAGGTTGCTTCAGGAAAAAGATGATGAGGATATTGAGATTGAAAAATCGAATATTATTCTTGTTGGAGAAACCGGAACAGGTAAAACATTATTGGCTAGAACAATTGCCAAAATGCTTCATGTTCCATTTACGATTGTTGATGCTACAGTATTAACTGAAGCTGGTTATGTTGGTGAAGATATTGAATCGATCTTAACAAGACTTCTGCAGGCATCAGACTATGATGTTGTTGCAGCAGAAAAAGGAATTGTATTTATTGATGAAATAGATAAGATCGCCAGAAAAGGTGATAATCCTTCAATTACCAGAGATGTTTCGGGTGAAGGCGTTCAACAAGGATTACTTAAACTATTAGAAGGTTCGATTGTTAATGTTCCGCCACAAGGAGGAAGAAAACATCCTGACCAGAAAATGATACCCGTAAATACTAAAAACATACTATTTGTATGTGGTGGTGCATTTGATGGTATTCAACGAAAAATTGCTCAGCGATTAAACACTCAAATCGTTGGATTCAATGCCAACAAAGAGAAAGAACAAGTTGATCAGGATAATTTATTGCAATACATCGCGCCACAAGATTTGAAATCTTTTGGTTTAATTCCTGAAATCATTGGTCGTTTACCTGTTCTAACTTACTTAGAACCTCTGGACAGAAGAGCCTTAAGAAATATTCTTACAGAGCCTAAAAATGCAATTATAAAACAATACACCAAGCTTTTTAAAATCGATAATATCGATTTAGAATTTGAAGATGATGCCTTGGAGTACATTGTTGATAAAGCATTGGAATTTAAACTTGGAGCTCGTGGATTAAGATCCATCTGCGAAGCCATCATGATTGATGCCATGTTTGAATTGCCAACAAGTGGTGAAAAGAAAATTGATATTGACAGAAAATACGCAAGCGAAAAGCTTGAAAAGATAAACCTGAAACGTTTAAAAGTTGCATAAAAAAAGCCGGATATTCCGGCTTTTTCTTTATAGTATTATTGTAACATTTGCTCCCGCTGTACTAAGAATTACCTTAGCGTCACATGGCTCATCAGGATCTCCACCACCAAAATATACTTTCCCATCGGCAACATCACTTAGGGAGAAATTGGCTCTTCCCCCAATGATATTCTTACACTTGTAAGTATAAGTTAAGTCACCATCACTTTCTAAACTAAACAAGGCTCCATCGTAATTTTCTCCAGAAAGACTTGTTGTAAATTTAAAAACATCATCGATATAAGCCGATTTGTCTTCTTGATTCTTACTAAAAGTATAAGAGTTGTTAAGAGCAGACACTGAAAATGTGTAAACTGTATCATCGGTGCCATCAATTAAAAATTTCCCGTTTTCCATGCTAATGGAAAAATCATCACCATCCTTATCTCCTGTAATCTGAAAATCAATAGTACCGGTTATATCAAATCCTTGAGAAGAAAAATCCTTTAACTGAATATCAAACGATTTTAAATTTTCATCTTTCGGACTCACAATTACTTTCCCTTTAAAACTCGCCCCATTTGAAG
This sequence comes from Labilibaculum sp., assembly GCA_041554215.1. Classification (GTDB taxonomy): domain Bacteria; phylum Bacteroidota; class Bacteroidia; order Bacteroidales; family Marinifilaceae; genus Labilibaculum. The sequence continues at coordinate 5,681 of JBFFMG010000109.1, read as the reverse complement.
TACAGTTTGAGGTTCCATAATTCAATACGATTGAATCAAGCACCGAAGTTGTTGAATTTCTATAAACTAGAGCCTTCAGACATTTAGTAGCTACATTTTTAATGATTGTATCCTCTTCAAAATCTAAATTATGCATGGCAATGCCATTCACATCCATTGCCAAATCGTTGAATATATTGGTAATTTGCAAAGCAACTTCAGCAGGAACATAAAATACATCAAGAATAACCCCCTCAGGATCTGAACCTGTAGAGCATGAATTCCCTGAAAATAGAATGCAAATAGAAAGAATAAGACCTGAAATAATACGACTCATATGTATTGTTATTTTCTTTTATAATCAATGAACGAATAAGGAACTTCATTTTTTTCATCCGGCATACGATCTTCTCTGCTAACAGATTCCCATTCTTTTAAATCAAGAACCGGAAAGAAGGTATCTCCTTCGTAGTTCTTATGAACTTTTGTATAATAAACTTTATCAGCCCTAGCAAGCGCCTCTTTATAAATTGCTCCTCCACCAATAACGAAAACTTCCTCCTGATCGGCCGCCTTTTCAAACGCCTCTTCCAAAGAATTAACAACAATACATCCTTCTATTTGATAATCCTTTTGGCGGGTAATCACTATTGATGTACGGTTTGGCAGTGGCTTGCCAATAGAATCGAAAGTTTTTCTACCCATAATTATGGTGTGCCCAGTTGTTAAGTCTTTAAACCTTTTTAAATCGGCAGAAAGCTTCCAAATTAACTGATTATCTTTTCCGATTACCAGATTTCTGGAAACGGCAACAATAATTGATACATTCATAATGTTTAGTTTTAAATGGAAATTGCTCCTTTAATATGAGGATGTGGATCGTAGTTTTCCAAACTAAAATCTTCAAATTTAAAATCGAATATGCTTTTGACTTCCGGATTAATTTTAAACACAGGAAGCTCTTTGGGTTCTCTTGACAATTGCAACTTTACCTGATCCATATGGTTCATGTAAATATGAGCATCACCCAATGTATGGACAAATTCGCCAGGTTCCAAATCACAAACCTGAGCCATCATCATAGTTAAAATAGCATAAGAAGCAATATTAAACGGAACACCTAGGAAAATATCGGCGCTACGCTGGTATAGTTGACAAGAAAGTTTACCATTGGCTACATAAAACTGAAACAACGCATGACAAGGAGGCAAAGCCATATTTTCAATATCTCCTGCATTCCAGGCACTCACAATTAACCTTCTAGAATCAGGATTATTTTTTATATCGTGAACTACCTGTGATATCTGATCCAATGATTCTCCATTGCTTTTTGGCCAGGATCTCCACTGGTATCCATAAACATGCCCCAAATCACCATTTTCATCAGCCCACTCATTCCAGATTCGAACTCCATTGTCCTGAAGATATTTTACGTTGGTATCTCCATCTAAAAACCATAACAATTCGTGAATTATTGATTTTAAATGAAGCTTTTTCGTAGTTAAAAGTGGAAAACCTTTTGATAGATCAAAACGCATCTGATGACCAAAAACACTAACGGTTCCTGTTCCTGTTCTGTCCTCTTTGTTATTCCCTTCCTCGAGAACTCTTTCTAATAAGTGAAGATATTGTTGCATAACTAATTGTCAAATTTTAATTTTTAAAGGTAAAACTATTTAAGGATTTCCTTATCAATAATTCCAAACGATATACCCACACGACAATAATTCCTAGTATTAATCGAGGAATAATTAACCACCATATAGGCACGCCAATGGCAGCAAATAATAGTGGATCTTCTAATTGTGAGTGAGATACGGCGATATGATGATTCAATAAATCGGCTTCGGATTTAGTCATTTGTCCCTTGTCCACCTGTTCAATCATGATGGCAGATCCGTAGGCCAAACCTAAGGTGTTCGCCACAATCCATGAAAAAGAAGTAGATTCCGGCAATCCCATAATGGTTTGCAAGGGAGCCAATGTTTTAGACAACCACCTAATAACACCAAAAACCTCAAGAATTCGTTGCAATATCATTAATAAAGTAATTAAGCACACTACCTTTACACTTAAAATAAGTGAAGACCATAACCATGCCACAAACATGGTACTAAAACTCTCTTGCTGAACAAAAACTCCTGAGTGCGCTTGAAATGAATCTGCAGGCAAAGCCCAATTTAAAAAGAACCCGAGTGCAAAACTCCCTATTAAGCGAAGAGAAATCATTCGAAACATCGATGAGCCTGTTTTTTTCAAGACTGCAGTTTCAATTACAAAACCATGCGCTACCAAACACATAGCTGCTAAAATAGTAACTACTCTTCCCTCCAATTCAAGACTTGTAATTACCGCAATAGCCGTATAAATATTCGTAAAAATACTTGTTAACAACACAAATGCCGATTCTCCCGGCAATCCCATAAATTCAAAAGCCGGTGCCAAATAAGAAGAAACCTGTCCTAAAATGCCTGTATAATTCAACAACAAAACTCCAAACGACACAGGTATCATTATACTCAACAACCATTTTGATGTAGAATATGCTTTTGGTATTGATTCTTTAACTGCATTGATCAATTTTGACCTAACTAATTGATATTTTATTTTTATAGAATGCCCCGTGATCATTTAAATAGTATAAATTGAAATACAAAAATACTTTTTTCAATCAAATTTTCCTTCATCAGAACAAGAGCTTCTTTATCTAGAATGTTTTCAGATCGCTTTTAATTGTCATAAAAAGACAATGTCGATGTTTTTAGAATCTATTTTTTTAACTAGTTTTGAGAGCTTTGATTTTCAAAACGATTCAATTAGTTCCATTTGAATCGTTTCGCGTCTTCAAAATCAATGATACTACTAACAACCAATAAGCTATTAAGACATATTAAATTACTAACCTATTTTTAAAACTACGTTATGGGTATAAAAAATCGTCTGATATTAATGAACTTCCTTCAATTTTTTGTTTGGGGAGCTTGGTTAATAACAATTGCGAATTATTGGTTTGGAACAAAACAATGGTCACCTACTGAGTTTGGCGCTGTTTTCTCTACAATGGGAATTTCATCTTTATTTATGCCAACCCTTACGGGAATTATTGCTGATCGATGGATCAATGCGGAAAGATTATACGGTGTACTTCATTTATTTGGCGGCATAGCTCTTGCAGTATTGCCATTTATAGATGATTCCACAGTATTTATTTCTGTTGTTTTGGTGGCAATGATTTGTTATATGCCAACCATTGCCTTAATGAATTCTATTTCTTATACGATACTAAAGAATAACAATTACGATGTAATCAAGGTTTTCCCTCCTATTCGAGTTTGGGGAACAATTGGATTTATTGCTGCTATGTGGGTAACCAATTTAAGTGGTTTTAAGGCTACTCATCATCAATTCTACATTGCAGCATTTGCCGCAGTAATTCTAGCTGTATATTCATTTACAATGCCACAATGCAAACCTCAAAACCAAAGCAAAAGTGGTTCTTCCCTAGTAGAAACATTAGGATTAAATGCCTTCAAATTATTTAAGAATACCAAAATGGCAATGTTCTTTGTATTCTCAATGTTTTTGGGTGCAGCATTGCAATTAACAAATATGTATGGAGATCGTTTCCTGTCTGAATTCGAAAGAATTCCAGAATATGCAGATTCATTTGTAGTTCGATATTCAACTATAATCATGTCGATTTCTCAGATATCAGAAACATTGTTTATTCTTGCTATTCCATTCTTTTTAAAGCGATTTGGAATTAAGCAGGTTATGCTAATTTCGATGGTAGCATGGGTTCTGCGTTTTGCATTATTTGCTTATGGAGATCCATCAGGAGGACTGTGGATGATTATTCTTTCTTGTATTATCTACGGTATGGCTTTCGATTTCTTTAATATTTCGGGATCTCTATTTGTAGAAACTCAGTGCGATTCCAGCATGCGCTCAAGTGCACAAGGATTATTCATGATGATGACCAATGGTTTTGGTGCGATTCTAGGTTCATGGCTTAGTGGTGTTATTATTGGAACATTCTTCACTGATGCACAAGGAAGCTTTGAATGGATGAACATATGGAATTCATTTGCAATTTATTCATTGGTGATTACAATTTTTTTCGCAATCCTGTTTAAACACAAACATGACCCGAAACAACTGGCTGGTTTTAATCACTAAACCATATTTATAGAACACAAAAAATGGCAAGTTAAAACTTGCCATTTTTTATATCTTGAAATCACTTGGTTATTATAAATTAAATAGATTCATCTCTTCTACCAATTTCATCACGAATTAGCGAAGCTCGTTCATAATCTTCATCACGAATGGCATCCGCAAGCATTCCATTAAGTTGAGATAATGAATAATCAGCAAATTGATTACTCTTCTCAGACACAACTCCTTCTGGTTCTGGTTGACTAGTAATTTTAGGCTCTTCAGGTTCTCCCTCAATACTTAAAACGATTCCTGCTTTTTCAATTATTTCGTTGGTTGTAAATATAGGACACCTAAAACGTAAGGCAATAGCAACAGCATCAGATGTTCGAGAATCGATACGAATGCGAATAGAATCTTTTTCGCAGATTAATTCTGAATAAAAAATTCCTTCTTCCAATCGATAAATATTTACCTCGACAACATTCACGGCAAAAGCTTCGGCAAAACTCTTAAATAGATCATGGGTTAATGGACGGGGAGGTTCCAATTCCTCCAATTGAATGGCGATTGACTGAGCCTCCACACCTCCAATAATAATAGGAATTCTTCGATCTCCATCTTCTTCAGATAAGACAAGAGCGTAAGCTCCTGTTTGAGTCTGACTGTACGACAATCCTAAAACATTAAGTTTTATTTTACCCATAAAAACTTCTCTTTTTTTCAGCTATCAATTAACAAATATAAGAATTGTTTTTAATAGCCAATTGACAATAAGCTGAGCCTTTTCCCAAAAGTGACAATACTTACAGAATTATTTCAGCTATAAAAAATCTTCCATAAACCCGAAAATTTGCTAAATTTAATTCATTTTAACGATCCCTAAAGGTGTTATTAGGATCTTTCCTATGAAGATACATATTATAGCCAAAGAAATCCAACCGTAAGTATGTAAACTTTGCCTCTTATATGATTTTCTAATAAAATCATCCTGAACAGATTTGAAATTTAAAAAAAAAGAGTGAAATGATTCATTTATAGGAGTAAAACTTTGTTTCTAAATTAATCTTTTTTATTTTTGCATTCCGAAATAAAATTCTTCGGGGGTTCACCAAGAGGCAAATTTAGAGTTTAAAATGACCCACCCCCTGGAACAAACCGTAAAATTAGAAATAATGTACGTAATTGTAGAAATCGCTGGTCAGCAATTTAAAGTTGAAAAAGACCAAAAGATTTTCGTTCACAGACTATCTGCTGAAGAAGGTGGACAAGTTGAATTCCCTAAAGTACTTTTAGTGGATAACGATGGTGAGATCGTAGTTGGTGCTCCAACAGTTGAAGGAGCTAAAGTAACTGCTAAAGTATTATCTCACATGAGAGGTGATAAGGTAAAAGTATTCAAAAAGAAAAGAAGAAAAGGATACAGAAAACTGAACGGACACCGTCAGGACCTTTCACAGATTCAAATTGAAGAAATTGTAGCTTAATCCTTAAAAATATAATAAAATGGCACATAAAAAAGGAGCCGGTAGTTCTAGAAACGG
>JBFFMG010000108.1:0-9914 GCA_041554215.1 Labilibaculum sp. | reverse complement strand
AATTTATTAATTGAAAGGGCTGTTAGTACTTTAAATCACAAGTTATGAAAATTTTTATTTTCGAAATCATAAATTAAGCTTATTTAATTTTTTGGGAGCCTTATAACCGTTGGGATTTAATTTTCCTGGAGCGATGCAAATTGCCTGAGCCAAATCGGTAAGACAGTTTACATTCATTACTTCGCATGCTTTTATGGCAATTTTCGCACAAGCTAAGGTGTCTTCTAAAGCATCGTGGTGTCTAAGTGGAATATTGAACATGTGTGCCATTGTGTTTAGCTTATGGTTTGGCATATTAGGCCAAATGTTACGACAGATTTGAACAGTGCATAGATAATTAAATTCTGGAAATTGAATGCCATAGGTATCCAAACAGGCGCGAAGTACCGATACATCAAAACTGGCATTGTGAGCAATAACCATTTCACCATGCAAGTAGTCTTCAACTTCATCCCAAATGTAATTGAAGCTGGGTTCGTTCATCACATCTTCTTCGGTAATGCCATGAATACTAACATTCATTGGGTGAAAATACATTTCAGGTGGAGAAATTAACCAATCTTTACTTTCAATAATTACCCCATTTTCAACACGAACCAAACCTAGCGAACAAGCTGAATTTCTTTGTCCGTTTGCTGTCTCAAAATCTATTGCAGTAAAATTCATTTATTTAAAGTCTAAATAGTAAAGGAAATAAGAACTAAAACTTTTAATTTTGTGCTAACTACGAACTCCAATCATCTCTAAAAACTCATCTTCTGTTTTTAAACCAATACCTAGTTTTTCAACCTTTTCCAATTTGCTTGGTCCTACTTTCTCACCAGCTAAAAGAAAGCTTGTTTTCTTTGATATGGAACTCACATTTTTTCCTCCGTGAAGTTCAATCATTTCCTTTAGTTCGTCACGTGAATATTTTGAGAAACTACCCGATATAACAATGGATAATCCGTCTAAAGTATCGCTCGTATTCTCATTTTCTACAATTTCTTTCTCCAATTGCAAACCAAATTCTTTTAATTGGGCAATTAATTTTTGATGGTATTCGCCTGAGAAATATTCAACAATACTTTCAGCAATTTTCACTCCAATTTCATCTACCTGAATTAATTCTTCGAGAGTAGATGCTGCCAATTTGTTGATAGAAGGAATAGCCTTTGCTAATTTCTTTGCTACTGTAATTCCAACGTACCGAATTCCTAGAGCATATAAAACCCTTTCGTAGGGAACTTGTTTTGAGTTTTCAATACTAGTCAATATTCTCTCTGCAGATTTATCGCCCATTCTCTCTAAAGGAATAATATCTTCCTTAGTCAAACGGTACAAACCTGCAATATCACTGATTAAATTTTTCTGAAATAGAAGGTCGATTGTCTCTTCGCCTAAGCCATCCAGATCCATTGCGCGTCTGCTGATAAAATGCTCTATTTTCCCTTTTATCTGTGGCGGACAGCCCCTATCATTCGGACAATAATGATTGGCTTCACCTTCTTTTCGAACCAAAGAAGTACCACATTCGGGGCATTCTTCAATGTACTTAATTACTTGTGCTTCCGCCGATCTTTCAGATAGTTCTACTCCAACAATTTTTGGAATAATTTCACCGCCTTTTTCAACATAAACAGTGTCGTTTTCGTGCAAATCCAAATTTAGAATGATATCTGCATTGTGCAAAGAGGCTCTTTTTACCGTTGTGCCAGCCAATTGTACAGCTTCTAAATTGGCTACAGGTGTAATGGATCCTGTTCTGCCTACTTGATAGGTTACTTTCTCTAATTTTGTGGATACTCTTTCTGCTTTGTATTTATAGGAGATAGCCCAGCGAGGAGATTTAGCAGTAAAGCCTAATTCTTCCTGCAGATCTAGCGAGTTAACTTTAATTACAATTCCATCAATGGGTACAGGCAAACTGTCGCGTTTTTCATCCCATTCTTTTATGAATGCAATTACTTCATCAATGTTTTTACAAAGAGCTGTGTTTGCAGGAATTTTAAAGCCCCAGTTTTTAGCTGCCAATAAATTATCGTAATGGTTTCGACTTGGAATTTCCTTGCCCAACAAATAATACAAATAGCAATCTAATTTGCGTTTCGCAACTACCGATGAGTTTTGCATTTTAAGCGTACCCGAAGCCGCATTACGAGGATTAGCAAAAGGAGCCTCCCCAATTTCTTCACGTTCCTCGTTCAAGTCATTGAACACAGAGAATGGCATTAATATCTCACCTCTAATCTCAAATTCTTCAGGATATCCTTCACCACTTAATTGCAATGGAACCGATCGTATGGTTTTTACATTTGCTGTAACATCATCGCCTTTTACCCCATCACCTCGGGTAACAGCCTGAACCAGTTTCCCATTTTGGTAGGTAAGGGAAATTGATGTGCCATCATACTTCATCTCGCATACGTATTCAACATCTCCATCAATTAACTTTTTAATTCGGTTCTCGAAATCGCGAATTTCTTCTTCTGAATAGGTATTGCCCAGCGAAAGCATAGGGTATTTGTGTTCTGCCTGCTTAAATTCCAAGTTGATATCGCTACCAACCCGTTGAGTTGGTGAATTGGAATCGTAAAACTCGGGAAATTGCTTTTCCAAATCGATTAACTCATTCAATAGCATATCAAACTCGTAATCGCTAATCTTAGGTTGAGATAAAACGTAATAATTGTGATTGTATGTATGTAACTGCTCACGCAATTCTGCAATTCGAGCTTTTGCTTCTGCCTGATTCATAATTGTAAAGGTCTATCGTTATGTGAATAGAGGAGCTGTATTTGCTATAACAAGCCTCAAATCGTAAAAATACTAAACCTTGCGGTGATTTTACAACACTTATGAACGAAATTTTTAAACAAAGAAACTGAAGGAAAAAATGCTGTGATATGGGAAGGAAAACAACTAACTGAATATAAAATTAAACGAATCACTTTGTTAAGTAACTTTATATGTAATCACATTTATTACAGGCAGATTGTGCAGTTGAACTTTGTTTTAATTTAAAAAGGAGTAATTTTTTAAGTATCTTACTATAAGAAAATATTATAGTTTATAAATCGAACTAATACCTATTATAAATCAATTTGAGATAATATTTGTGTTATTGGGGTTATTTTTCTGTTAACGAATTAATTATGCATCAGAACCAAAAATCTAAAGAAGAACTTTTAAAAGAGATTGAGGAACTACAACGAAAGTTTAATTCCTTAGAATTATGTGTGAAAGAGGATGGTAAAGCTCGTATGCTTACTGAAGAAGCTTTGCGAATCAGTGAAGAGAGATATGATCTGGCCATGGAAGCATCACACGATGGTATTTTTGATTGGAATCTTGAAACCAATGCTATTTATTATTCACCTGGTTGGAAAAAAATGTTGGGGTATGAAGATCATGAATTACCTAATGATTTTTCTGTTTGGGAAAAGACAACACTCGCCGAGGATGTAGAAAAATCGTGGAAGCTTCAACAGAAAGTTATATCTGGGGAAGTAGATCGATTTGTTACCGAATTTAAAATGCGGCACAAAGATGGTCATTGGGTAGATATTTTATCTCGCGCAAACGCTGTTTTTAATAAAAACGGAAAGGCTGTAAGAATGGTTGGTACCCATACCGATATTTCGTTGCGTAAGAAGGCGGAAATTAAATTAAGAGATGAAAAAGAACAGATAAGAACCATTCTCGACTTATTTGATGATCCTATTTTTGTGAAGGATGATAATCATCGTATTACTCTTGCGAATAATGCGTTTTATAAAATATTTGATTTAAACAAAAAGGAAGTTATTGGATTAACACTAGCGGAATCTGTACCCGAAAATGAAAGAAAAGCATTTCTTGAAGTGGATAGAAGGGTGCTGGATACAGGGATAGAAGATTTGCGAGAAGAAAAGCTAACGATAGGAGGAGTAACTAAAATCATCATTACTAGGAAGACCCGTTTTATTGATGAATCGGGTAATATATTTTTGGTTGGCTCCATTCACGACATCACCGAACACAAACTGGCACAAGAGGCATTACTTAAAAGTGAAGATCGGTTGAATCTTGCATTAGAAACCGGTTTTATAGGAGCTTTTGATCTAAACTTAGTTGACGATTCTACTTATCATACCTTAATTCACGATCAGATTTTTGGTTACGAAACAATAGTGCCAGATTGGACATTTGAAACGTTTCTTAGTCACGTATTTTGCGAAGATCGTTCGTATGTTGAAAAGAATTTGCATAAAGCAATAGATTCATTTACAGATTTGAAATTTGAATGCCGAATAAAACGTGTCGATGGAGATCTGCGCTGGATTAGTGTAATGGCGAAACACAAACTAAATTTTGAGGGAGAACCAATTTATCTATCTGGTATCGTGCAGGATATTACAGAACAAAAATTGACAGAAATAGAGTTGATAAAAGCCAAAGAAAGTGCAGAGGAGAATGAAGAAAAATTTAAAGTGTATACGCAAGATTCTCCAATCGCAATTTATACTACCGATGAAAAAGGAAATTGTATTTATGTAAATAATAAATGGTTGGAATTCGCAGGTATTAGTTTTGAAGAAAGTCTTGGCATGGGATGGGTTAAATCAATTCATCCAGATGATAAGAAATTTGTTATTGAAAATTGGAATAAATCTGTTCAACTTGATGGTGATTGGTTCTTCGAATATCGATTTCTTACACCATCCGGAAAAGTTACTTGTGTTGAAGGAAGTGCAAAACGTATGTATAGTAAGGATAATAAACTAATCGGATACCTTGGTTCAAATGTTGATATTACAGATAGAAAAAAAGTTGAATTCTTGTTGATTGAGAAAAATGAAGAGTTAAAAATAGCAAAAGAAAAAGCAGAAGAAAGTGATCGATTAAAATCAGCTTTTCTCGCCAATATGAGTCATGAAATACGAACTCCTATGAATAGTATTTTAGGATTTTCGGAATTGCTTAAGGAACCTAATCTTACGGGCGCAAAACAACAAAGATATGTACGAATTATCATGAAAAGTGGTGAGCGAATGCTTAATATTATTGATGATATTGTTGATATTTCGAAAATTGAAGCAGGTTTGATGGTTGTTGATATAGAGCCAGTTAATGTTAATGAAAAAATTGATTATATCTATGCGTTTTTCAAGCCAGAGACAGATAGAAAAGGAATTAAGCTTGTTGCTAAGAAAGGACTTTCATTTAAAGAGGCAACTATTAGAACTGATAATGAAAAACTATTTGCAATTATCACGAATCTAGTTAAGAATTCTATAAAATATTCAGAAAAAGGTGTGATTGAATTAGGTTATGAGCTTGTTAGGGAGGCGGAAGGTAAAGTTTTGCAATTTTTTGTTAAAGACACAGGTATTGGAATTTTAGTAGACAGACAGGAGGCTATTTTTGAACGATTTATACAAGCCGATATCGTTGATACAATGGTCAGGGAAGGAGCCGGTCTCGGGTTAGCTATTTCTAAGTCGTATGTGGAAATGCTTGGTGGAAAAATATGGGTCGAAAGTGAAGTGGGAAAAGGATCAAATTTCTATTTTAGTTTACCATATGATATAGAGTCACCGGTTACCGGTTTTTCTTCACTTTAAGGATAGAGAATAGTTGTAGTACGAAGAAGTTTTTAAAATCTGATTGTAGAGTGTAAAATATACGGTAATAATAAGCTGTAAAATGAGTTTGAAATCTCGATCAGAAATATAACGACTAAAGTGAGTCCCAAATGTTGAATCCAACTTTTGGGGTTCACTTTTAGATGTGGTCTTTATTTTTTTTAGCCATTTACCGATTCTTAAACACACTTAACCGATTTCAATAGCTTTAAGCTTTAATTTTGCGCTACTTTAGCTATATAAACAAGGGGAACAAAAAATTAAAGCACAATGATCATGGATGAAAATAAAAAGAATAAAAGTCTGTTTGTTGGACTGTTATTAATAATCGTTGGAATCGTAATTATTCTAGAAAGATTGAACTACCAATCTAATTTTATTGAAACTTATTTGTATCGATGGGAGGCCTTTTTAATTCTTTTCGGTGTATTGCAGGTTCTAATTCGCAGAAAAATTTTTGGTGGATTAATAGCAATCGCTGGAGGAATATATTTTATGATGGATGATTTGTATTTTCTACCCCAAAATTGGGAAATTTGGTTTTTCCCAGTATTACTTATAATTGGAGGCATTGCTTTTATTTTTGCTCCCGATTCACCTTATTGTTGTAAAAAGTAAATAAATTCAAAGCATAAAATATATCATTATGAGATCACAACATAAATCAAATCCCAACAACCGTGCAATATTCGGTATTTTTTTAATCCTTTTTGGATGCTTATTGGTTCTTAAAAATTTGGATTTTATTCCCTATGAATTAAGATATGTAATTTTTTCTTGGCCTGCATTACTGTTGGGCTTAGGAGCACTTTTCTTCTTCGGAAAAGAAGACAAAACAACAGGAATTATATTGATGGCAGTTGGCGGTATATTTTTAATGCCAATAATATTCGATTGGAGCTTTAACTGGAGAGGTTTGTTTTGGCCAGTAATTCTGATTGCCATAGGAGTAGTGGTTATTCGTAAACGGAATGCATGCGATTTTACGAATAGGTCAGAAATAGGATCTAATACTGATTACATTGATGATCTAAATATTTTTGGTGGAGGCGAAAAAATTATCAATAACAAAAACTTTAAAGGCGGAAAAGTGACCTGTATTTTTGGAGGAACAGAATTAAATTTACTTAATTCGGAATTGGCTGAGGGTACAAATGTTATAGATGTAATTGCAATGTTTGGTGGTTGTGTAATAATAGTTCCTTCCGATTGGGATGTTAGAGTTGAAGTAACTGCCATTTTGGGTGGGGTTGTTGATAAAAGAAATCCTACAACTAATTACATTGTAGAGCCTAAAAAAGAACTCATTATTAAAGGTACAGTTGCCTTTGGAGGATGTGAAATTAAATCACATAAATAATATCAATGCAACATCCTCTTTTAAAAAATCGTTTTGCAATTCCAATTTATTTGGCTGCTTGGCTGTTTTTTGCAGGTCTGCTATTTATTATTGGATGGTATTTTGAGGGAAGAACACCATACGATGCCGTGGTAAATGCCACCAGTTTTTCTCTTCCTTTATTGATATTGGGAGCATGTATTTGGTATATTGTAATATATACCAGCATTGAGAATTTAGGTGTTTTTCATTTTCTCTTGCATCATTTAACTGCAGGAGTGGTGGTTGTAGGAATATGGATATCGGTGGCCTATCAGTTGAGAATCGTATTTTTCGGTTCTTCAAGTGAAGGCATGGATTACCTTATTCCAATTCATTGGCAAATTTTTATGGCCTTTGGTATGTATGATTATATTGTAATTGTATACTATCTAATTTTATATTATCGAAATTTTCAGGACAAATTAGTTCACGAGTCTGAATTGAAAGAACTGGTTAAAGAAGCCGAGTTAACTGCTTTAAAATCACAAATTAATCCACATTTTTTATTCAACAGTTTAAATTCCGTTAGTTCATTAACTTTATCAAGACCCGAACAATCTAGAGAAATGCTTGTTAAATTATCGTCCTATTTACGTTATTCCCTAGCTCAGAATTTAAAGGAATTAAATAATTTGAGTAACGAATTGAATAATATTCGTTTGTATATGGAGATTGAAAAAGTTCGATTTGGAGATCGATTACAACTTAATTTCGATTTGTCAACGGATTGTGAGAATTTAAAAATTCCAAATTTAATCTTACAACCCTTATACGAAAATGCGATTAAGTATGGAGTACACGAAAGCCTCGAGCCTGTTTGTGTTCATACTAAATGTAGTTTGGAGAATGATATTTTAAAGATTAATATCAGTAATAATTTTGATCCTGATTCAATTCCGTCAAAAGGGAATGGTATTGGATTACGCAATATACAGGAACGTTTACATTTAATTTATGGACGTACTGATCTTATGAGAATTGTAAAAGGAAAGAATCGATTTTCTGTTAGTCTGAAATTTCCTCAAAATTAGTTAAGGTATGGAAAAGATAAAAGCTATAGTTATTGATGATGAATCATTAGCGAGAGATTTGGTAAAGTCCTATTTGGGAGCCTATCACGAAATTGAAATTTTAGGGGAGTTTTCTGATGGATTTCAAGGTTTAAAAGCAATTAATGAATTACAACCCGATTTGGTGTTTTTAGATGTTCAGATGCCTAAATTAACAGGTTTCGAAATGTTGGAATTACTTGATAAACCTTGTAATATTGTTTTTACTACTGCTTATAACGAATATGCTATTAAAGCATTCGAACACAATGCAATTGATTATTTGTTAAAGCCTTTTTCGAATGAACGATTTCAAGATGCATTAAACAAGGTAAAGTATCGAATCGCAAATTCTGTGATAAGTAAAGAGCAGATTGAGAAAATAAAAAATCATAACGATTCCTCGGAAGAATTGCTGACACGGGTGGTTGTAAAATCAAGAAATAAAATTGATGTAATTGCAATTGATAAAATTAAATATTTTGAAGCTCAGGACGATTATGTGATGATTTATACAAATGATGGAAGATATTTGAAGCAGAAAACAATGAAGTATTTTGAAACTCATCTCGATTCAAGTGAGTTTTGTCGAATACATCGTACCTATTTGGTGAAAATCGATCAGATTTCACAGTTGCAACCTTACGAAAAAGATCATTGGATCGTTATTTTGAAAACAGGAGAAAGTTTGAATGTTAGCAGAAATGGGTTTAAACTATTAAAGCAACAATTGGAAATTTGATCGGTTATTAATTCCTACACATCAAGCATCATTCTATTACGAATTGATGCTTTTTTTATACTTGCTAAAAGTGATATTCTTTTTCCGTCATTTTTAGGATGAAGTTGGACGAAATATCAAGGATTTATGTATTTTGTTAAATAAATTTTACTTTAGCTTATTTCAAAGTGTGAGTATTTAATATGTGCCAAAAATAAAATGCTATTATTAGTATGAATAACTGTAAAATGGTGATAAGATGATTGTTTCTGTTTGCAAACAGATAGTGAAGATTTTTTGCTATTTGCTTGTTCAATAACATAAATTATCTACTTTTGTGCTACCCATTGTACAAATACTAACTAAATTACACACTACTAATGAATTTTAAATCTAATTACAGAATTGGATTATTGCCGGTCCTTCTGTTTTTTTTAAGCCCTGCTGTAAATGCTTTTGCCCAGGAAAATATAAAAACCGTAATAAATTCTGGAATAAAGGGTATCGTAGTTGAAAACGAACATCACAAACCTCTCGAGTATGCGACAGTCTCGATATATTCTTTACCTGACTCCCTGCTGATAAAAGGAACAATTACGAATAAAAAAGGAGAATTTGAATTAACTAAACTAGAAAGTTCAACCCTTTATTATAAAGTAGAATATCTTGGTTTAAAAAGTTACAAAAGTGGTTCTATTCAATTAAAAGAGAATGAAACACAACAATTATCAAATCCAATTATTTTGCATACCGATACGAAAACGATCTCACAGATAGAAATTACAGGGAACCGTGATTTTGAACGTGTCGAATTGGATAAAACAGTTTATAATGTTTCAAAATCTCCTGTGTCTGATGGAGGAACAATAAATGAGGTGTTAGCCACAATTCCTAAATTAACTGTAACTGCCAATGGAGGAATTCAATTGCGCGGAAGCTCCGATGTGAAGATATTAATTGACGGAAAACTGAGTGGATTACTTGGTATGAGTCCAGGTGATGTTTTGAATAATATGTCTGCAGCAGATGTTGATCGTGTTGAAGTAATTACAAGTCCATCAGCAAAGTATGATGCTTCAGGATCAGCTGGAATTGTGAACATCATTATGAAGAAGGAGAGGGCAAAAGGTTTTAATGGAAGCGCCTCAGCCACAGTT
>JBFFMG010000107.1:0-9976 GCA_041554215.1 Labilibaculum sp. | reverse complement strand
CGGTTTTATAGGATCACATACCGTTGTAGAATTGCAAAACAGTGGCTACGATGTGGTAATTGTTGATAACCTTTCAAATTCGAAAGTTGAAGTGTTGGATAAAATCAAAGAAATATCTGGCATTCGACCAAAATTCGAGCAGTTTGATTTAACGGATAGACAAAAAGTAAAAGATTTTTTCCAGAAATATTCAGATATAGACGCAATTATTCATTTTGCAGCATCGAAGGCCGTTGGTGAATCGGTTGATAAACCATTGATGTACTATAATAATAATTTGAATTCCCTGATGAATATCATGGAGGCCATGATGGAATTTAATGTAGCTAATCTAGTATTCTCATCTTCTTGTACCGTTTATGGTCAGCCAGATGAATTGCCAGTAACAGAACAAACTCATAGAAAGGAAGCTGAATCACCATACGGAAATACAAAAACTATTTGTGAGGATATCATTCGTGATACAATTAAATCATATCCTTCATTGAAAGGAATTGCGCTACGGTATTTCAATCCAATTGGGGCACATGCTTCTGCTAAAATTGGAGAATTACCTTTAGGTGTACCTAATAATTTAATTCCTTTCCTAACACAAACCGTAGCAGGTATTCGCCCAGAGTTGAGTGTTTTTGGCAATGATTATGATACCGCTGATGGTTCTGCCATTCGCGATTACATTCATGTTGTAGATTTAGCCAAAGCACATGTTGTAGCCATTGAAAGGCTATTGAAAAACAGTAACAAAGAGAATTACGAATATTTTAATATTGGTACAGGAAATGGTGTTTCTGTTCTTGAGATTATTAAATCATTTGAGAGAGCCACAGGTGAGAAAGTTCCACATAAAATTGTAGCTCGTCGAGCTGGTGATATCGAAAAAATATATGCGGATACCTCCTTAGCAAATGAAGAATTAGGATGGAAAGCAGAGAGTACTCTTGATGAAACTTTACTTTCAGCCTGGAAATGGCAATTGAATATAGGTAAGATGTAAATTGGATTAAAAAATATCCCGGCCTCAAAGAAGTCGGGATATATTTTTTTGGTATGTGTTTGGAAATAAGAGCTAAACAAGTTTTATTTCGTGTTCTGATCGATAATCAATTTAATTGCTCGTTGACAAGCAGGGCAAAAATTATCGTGACGAGTAAACATGATGCAGTTGGAAGCACTTCGGTACAAACCTGTTGACTTATATTGAGCCCCTTCAAAAGCTCCTACTTTTCCACTATATTTCATATTGGCTAAAAGTTCATCGTCCCAAGTTCTTTTTTTGATAAAGAATTCTTCCATTACCTTTTCATCCACTTTGGCTTTTCTCATTTCTACACGTTTCTTCTGTACGGCAATACTGTTCTCATCGTATTTTTCTTTTTCCCAAGGAGTAGGTATTGGAGTGCCGGGTGTTACGATATCTTTCCATTTAAGAGTTTCAGGATTTGTATTCGCAGTTACGTTTAGTTCCCATGGCTCCAAATGTTTGGCATCCATTTCGTAAGCTGTTGCCGATGTGTAGTACTCGTCAGCTAAATCAGCAAAATGATGACCAAATTCATGAACAAACAAATATTCTTGGAAAGCATTATCAACAGCAGCAGTAATGTATAAGTTGTAGATACCACCACCGCCATAAATGGAGTCGTTCATTAAAATTGCAGTAAATTCGTAAGGAACAGCAGCAGCAGCATTACGAATGGTTTTATTATCGTAGCCCAGCGCATATCGTTCCGAATCAAAAGCTCCGTAAGTTACCGAAAGGGCAGATCTTGTATGAATATCCTGATGAGGATGATTCACACCAGAATCGGGAGATGGAGTTTCAACAGCTCTAATTGAAAACTTATCTTTAAATGAAGCATAAGGTTCAGTATTTAAAAGAACTTCAGCAAAGCGCTCTGCATCCTTCTTAAATTTTCCCATATCCTCTTTTGCGTAACCTTCTCCTAAAACAACAATGTCAACCTGGGTTTCAGGTTTTCCGTTCACTACAATATCAATGGTATTGTAGTGATTTTTCACAGGACTAGGAAATGCTCGGTGATGTTTTGGATTTACTTCGTAAGTCCATACAGGATCGAAACCATTGTTAATATTACGTTTTAATATGGTGATAGTCACCTCATTTTTAGGCCAAGGAAAACGAATAGATTCGTGAAAACTTCCCCATTCTGTTTTTGCTTCCGGTGTAGTTTCCCATTCGCCATAAATACTCGCAAATCCTCTTGAGTAAAGTAGAGTGCCTGTTTTCGGATCTTTTACTTCAAAAAAATACTTGCCTAAATTTAGGTCATCGATTAAAACAGTTTTACTGCTTGCCCAATCACCATCATTTACCATTTGATCGACCGCAAAGTGTTCTTCGTTCGAATTTCCTACATGATTATAGTCCAAACGCATCGTAGCTTTTGTAAAGAAATCAGCATATTGAGCCATTGATAAAAATGAGATGCCAATTAACAGTAGGGTAAATACAAAAATCTTTTTCATAGTATTTTGTTTCTATTTAGTGTAATGTAGATGCTGCAAGATAATGAATATCTGTTTTATGAAAGATGCGATTCGTCATATTTGAAAGGAGATTATAAACTTGCTAATAACTCAAAAATCAAAAGCTTTTTTGTTTCAAATCATTGATTTTACTGATTTTCTATTAAATTTAGTTTTTCAAAAATAAAATCAGTTTATGATAGGAACACTGGTAAATGTAGTTGCCATTTTGATAGGTGGAAGTTTAGGCCTTTTATTTCGGACCAGGATTCCTGAGCGAATGTTTAAAATTGTTTTTCAAGCCATTGGGATTTTCACCTTGTATCTTGGTGTAAGTATGGCTCTAAAGGCCAATGAGCTTTTGCTGATGGTATTTAGCTTAGTTGTAGGGGCGCTAATTGGAGAATTTTTACGTTTGGAGGAACGAGTTGAGAAATTGAGCGATTTATTGAAAAAGAAAATTGGAAGTAAAGACGATAAGTTTTCTACAGGCTTTGTTACCTCATTTATGTTGTTCTGTTTAGGCGCGATGACAATATTGGGAAGTATGGAAGAGGGAATGGGGAATGAGCCCACTCTTCTGTTAACCAAATCGATGATGGATGGATTTTCGGCAGTTGCTTTAGCGGCGGTAATGGGTGTTGGAGTACTTTTTTCGGTAATCCCTTTACTGATTTATCAAGGGGGATTAACATTATTGGCGGCTTTGTTTGGTGGTGTAATTCCTGAAGTGATAATTACCGAAATTGCCGGAGTTGGCGGTGTTTTAATCATAGGTCTAGGAATAAGTATTCTTGAAATAAAAAAAATAAAAGTATTGAATATGCTTCCCGCCTTATTGGTGGAAGTTTTACTGTGTTATATCTTCTTACATTAAAAAGAGCTTGATAAATTTTATTTCGAAAGATTAGAAGGTGAGCACATACCAGTGGTTATAAGATCTTTTTGTAGATTTGTATTCAGAAGAAAACGCCAAAGGCAATCAAAATATATACGATTTGAAAGAAGAAACAAAAATCGCTCTAATTCAGCTATTTGAAGATTGGGCAGATGATAAAGTAATTGAAACAGAAATTTTACCTCAATCAGGTTCCTATCGTGAATACATTCGACTAATCGGTGAAAAGCGAACTGCTTTAGGTGCTTACAATGCTGATCGAAAGGAGAATACTGCTTTTATTAGTTTTAGTAAATATTTTGCATCCAAAGGCTTATCTGTTCCTGAAATTTACTGCGAGAATAGCGAGCAAGATATCTATCTTTTACAGGATTTAGGCAATACAACCTTGTTCGATTACATTTTGCACTTGAGAATTGGTGAAGGTTTTGCCAACGATTTAATCGTGATTTATAAAAAAATCATTTCTCAATTGGTTCGCTTTCAGAAGGAAGGTGAAAATGGATTGGATTATACCGTTTGTTATCCTCGGGATAGTTTCGATAAGCAGTCGATGATATGGGATTTGCACTATTTTAAATATTACTTTTTAAAATTGGCTAAAATTCCATTCGATGAGCAGTTGCTTGAGAATGATTTTCAGCAATTCTCAGATTATTTATTAGATGCTCCCCGCGATTATTTTTTGTATCGTGATTTTCAATCAAGAAATATCATGTTGGTAAATGGTGAACCATGGTTTATCGATTATCAGGGAGGAAGAAAGGGAGCTCTTCAATACGATTTGGCTTCATTGCTTTACGATGCAAAAGCTGATTTACCGCAAGAAGTGCGTGATGAGTTGTTGGCATTTTATTTGGATGAGATTCAAAAATTTCAGGCAGTTGATCCAAAAGCTTTTACTTCATTTTTCGAAGGCTATGTTCTGATTCGAATTATGCAGGCAATGGGAGCGTACGGGTTCAGAGGTTTTTATGAGAGAAAAGATCATTTCTTAAAATCAATTCCTTTTGCATTGAAGAATTTGGATGCCATTTTGGGAAGAATGGATATTCCTGTTGAATTGCCAGAGTTGATGAAAGCTCTTAAAGCTGTTATTTCTTCTGATTTTCTGAAAAGTGTAGGCAAGGAAGAAAAACCAAAACTTCATGTTGAAATAAATAGTTTTTCGTACCGAAGAGGAATTCCATTAGATAAAACAACCAATGGAGGAGGTTTTGTTTTTGATTGCCGGGCCATTCACAATCCTGGTCGATATCAGGAATATGTTGAGATGACTGGGAAAGATCAGCCAGTAATTGATTTTTTCAAGGAACAGAGCGAAATGGATGAATTTTTAAGTTCTGTGTACAGTATTATAGATATGAGTGTCGATAAATACATCAGTCGTAATTTTGCCAATTTACAAGTGAATTTTGGCTGCACAGGGGGTAGACATCGTTCGGTTTTTTCTGCAGAGAGTTTGGCAAAACATTTGCGCGAAAAATTCGATGTGAATATCAGCTTAAAACACATCGAAAGAGAAATAGAAGGTAAATAATATGGGCAAGAAACGTTGTAAATTATCTCCAAAGGAGTATGCAGAAGAAATTTGCAATTCGGAGAATTTTGTCTGCAAAAAATGCAATCGTGTTGCTAAAAAAGCCAAGAGCTTGTGCGATTCCAAGAAGAAAAAGGATTAATACAGTTCGGTAATCTGATAACTGTTTACTGATAACTGTTCACTGATAACTGATAAGATGTTGAATGCAATGATTTTTGCGGCAGGTTTGGGCACTCGCTTAAAACCTTTTACCGATTCAAAACCAAAAGCATTGGTTGAGTTGGCCGGAAAACCACTTTTAGAAAGAGCAATCTTAAAATTAATTGAGCTCAAAGTCGATCGTATTGTAATAAACGTGCATCACTATGCGGATATGATTGTGGATTTTCTCCAAAAGAATAACAATTTTGGAGTTGATATTCGCATTTCAGATGAAAGGGATGAGTTGTTGGATACAGGAGGAGGATTAAAGAAAGCATCAAATTTATTTATTCCAAATGCTCCGGTATTAATCTACAATGTCGATGTGTTTTCTTCTATGGATTTATCTGAACTAATCAATTTCCATAAACTAACTGGATCTTTGGTAAGTATGGTTATGCGGGAAAGAACCAGCAGCCGATATTTGTACTTTAATAATGAAAATCAACTAACAGGTTGGAAGAATTGCAAAACAGGTGAAATTAAGGAAGCCAGGGAGGATATGAGTGATTCTGAACCACTTGCTTTTAGTGGAATTCATTTGATTCATTCGAAGCTATTTTCACTGATTCACGAAGAGGGAAAATTTTCCATTATCGATTTGTATTTGCGATTGGCAAAAAATGAAAAGATTCTTGCCTTTAAGGATAGCTCAGAAATATGGTCGGATCTTGGTAAACCTGAGGATTTGGCTTGGGCGGAAGATCATCTAAAATAATTTGTTTATTTTTGGGCAAAATAATTAAGGCGGGCAAGTGCTTATTTCTGATTATCAGAAGATACTGATCCGTACTTCAATAATAGATATGGGAAAAATAAGCTTACAAGATATCATTTTTGTTATCAACCCTCACTCTGGAACTAAAACAGGAAAAATTTTAGAGAAATTTAGAAGTGTAGCTCCTGAAATAGATTACTTTATAAGCAATACTCTTAAGGAGTTTGATACGTTTCTAAGTACGAAGGCTGATCACTACAAAGTACTTATTATTTGTGGCGGAGATGGTACCATTAATACAACTTTAAAATATTTACTAAAGTATCCTTCACTTAAGCTTGCTGTTTTACCTAATGGTTCGGGCAATGGATTTGCACGAGAACTGGGCTTTAATGGTGATATCAAAGAACTAATAGATCAGATAGTAAAAGGCGAAACAGAAACTGTTGATGTCTTGAAAGTAAATGATGAACTAAGCTGCAATATGGTGGGTTTGGGTTTTGATAGCTATGTGGCAAATGAGTTTGAAAAAATGCCGTCAAGAGGGTTGAAAACTTATATTTACTGCACAATTCAAGCTCTTTTAAAATACAAACCGATACAAGCAAAAGTAAGTGCAGACGGTTCTGTTCTTGAGGGAAAATACCACATGATTAACATCGCAAATACACGACAATTTGGGAACAATGCATTAATTGCACCTATGGCTGTTTATAATGATGGTTTATTGGATTTGGTTTTGATAAAAAAGATTCCGTTTTATGTAGTTCCTGGTTTTGTTTTTCGTTTGTTTCTAGGAAAGCTAAAGAATTCAAAATATGTACAGTTTGTAAAGGCAAATAAATTAATAATCGATTCCAATTCTGAAACTTATCATGTGGACGGAGAACCAAAAACTTTAACTGAAGCTTTGAATATTGAAATTTTGAAGCAGATTGAAGTAGTGAAAATGAAATTGTAAAGTAGTAACAGGTTAAAAATAGAAATACATGTTAGAGTGGTTACTTAATTTAGACAGAGAATTGCTATTGTTTCTCAATGGTCAGCACAATCCTTTTTGGGATACATTTATGATGTTGACATCTGGGAAAGTTATCTGGTTTGTATTCTATTTAGTGATTATTGCGACAGTACTTAATACCTTTGGTTGGAGAAAAGGAGGATTGATTATTCTGAGCATGGTTTTGGTTATTGTATTAAGCGATCAAATTGCGTCCAGTGTATTTAAACCTTTTTTTAAACGGTTCCGACCATCCAGAGACCCTTCATTTAGCCATTTGGTAAACATTGTAAACGGATATACAGGTGGAAAATATGGCTTTGCGTCATCGCATGCCTCCAATTCATTTGGCCTGGCGGTATTTGTTTCATTGTTGTTTAAAAATCGTACTACAAGTATATTTATAATTTTCTGGGCTGTTTTGGTATCTTATTCCCGAATTTATTTGGGCGTTCATTATCCTGGAGATATACTTGTTGGAGCATTAATAGGAACATTATCAGCTTATCTTGTGTATTCAGTACTGCGAAAATATTCTAAGCCAAGTTTAATTTGCAAACCGGTGGAACAAACTCAGATCATTGCACGAATTCATCAAATATCGCTGCTTGGCAGTCTGCAAATTATCGTAATGCTCTTGTCGGTTTTTTACATCTTAAAATAACCGATAAGTATTTTTTTAGTTGATTAATTGAATTCATTTATGAAAAATAGATTGTTTTATTTACTGTCAGCCGGATTGTTTTGGGTGGCTTTTTTCTTTCTTTTCCGATTCATATTTATTTTGTATCAATGGGATTTACTCGAAGGTGAATCTTTTTTTGAAATAGCAAAGGCTTTCATTTCAGGTGCCCGTCACGATTTATCCTTAATGGGATATATTCTTCTGCTTAGCGGATTGATTCTGACTTTAACTTTTTGGTTGCCTGCCAAAAAGCTGAGAGGACTGTTTACTGTAATCTATTCGGTTGTTGGGCTTATTTTTATCATGATTTTGATTCCCAATCTGGAGTTGTATCGAAATTGGGGATTTCATTTAGATGCAACAGTTCTTAGTTACCTGAAAACACCAAAGGAGGCAATGGCTTCAACTACGCTTGCAACGCATTTAATATTGTGGGTCCTTTTTATACTTATAGCGACTGTATCCTATTATTTTCTGCGCAGATTTGTAATTCGGAAACTGAATCAAATTGAGCCAATCAACTACAAGTGGATTCCCGTATTGTTATTCATCACTGCCAGTATGATTATCCCCATAAGGGGAGGTTTCGGTATTGCTCCTATGAATGTAGGTTTTGTTTATTTTTCTCAAAGCACTTTTGCAAACCATGTTGCTGTTAATCCTGTATGGAATTTTTCTTATTCTTTAAAGAAGATTGGGAAAGATGACAAGCAGTTTATTTTTATGAAAGACAATCAGTTGAACAGCATTTTGTCTGAATTAAAAATGCAGCCGGATACTACCAGACAACAGGTTGTTAAGACAAAGAAGCCTAATGTAGTTGTAGTGATGCTCGAGAGTTTTACGAGTAAAGCAATTGGTTCTTTAGGCGGATATCAGGGAGCAACACCTAATTTCGATGCACTTACCAAAGAAGGAATTTTGTTCTCGAACTTTTACGCCATCGGCGATCGTTCAAAAATTGGGATTGTTGGTTTATTAAGCGGATATCCTTCTTTACCACAACGCAGTGTGATTGCTTACACCAAGAAAACCCAAAGTATTCCAAGTTTATGTAAGAGATTTACAGCGCAAAATTACTCTTCAGCATTTTACTATGGAGGTGATATTCGTTTTGCGAATATGAATTCATACTTTATGAACACTGGCTTTGAACGTTTGGTTACCATGTTCGATTTTTCGGAGGATTTGTACAATTCAAAATGGGGTGTTCACGACGAAAATTTGTTTGATTACCTGTTAACGGATATCAAAAAAGAAACAAAGCCGTTTTTTAAAGTGTTTTTCACATTAAGCAGCCACGAACCTTTTGATGTTCCTATGGAAACTGCAATTAAAGGGAATAGTGAAGATGAGCGGTTTTTAAATTCGGTTTACTATACCGATAAATGCTTGGGTAATTTTATTGCTGATTTTAAGAAAACAGAGGCTTGGGAAAACACGATATTGATTTTGGTGGCGGATCATGGCACCAGATATATTGATAAAAGTTTGCCAAGTGATTTTATAAAGTATCAGATACCCATGTTGTGGTTAGGTGGTGCCTTAAATCAAAAAGGTATTGTTATTGATAAAATCGGTTGTCAGCCAGATATGGCAAATACACTTTTGTCTCAGTTGGATATGAATGCCGATGAGTTTATTTTCGGAAAAGACTTGCTGAACGCAAATCAGAAAGGATATGCTTACTTCGATTATAACAATGGTTTTGGTTATATCGACGAAAACGAAAGAAGTGTATTCGATTTAACATCCAATAAATACATTCATGAAGAAGGTATTAGCAGTAATGGCAGAGAAAACTGGAAAGCCCTGTTGCAGTTTATTAATAAAGATTTTGTTACCAGATAATAGCTGTGAAAATATAGCAAACAAAAAAGCCGTTCAATTGAACGGCTTTTTTTATTTTTTATGACAGACTAGTCAATCACTCCCGAGCCAATCAGTTCTCCTTCATCGTACCAGGCCGCAAATTGTCCAGAAACAACAGCACGTTGTTCTTCGTCAAACAGAATGTAAATACCTTCTTCTTTAAAATAGATGGTTCCCTTTTGCAAGGGCTGGCGGTATCTTATTCTGATATCGTATCTTCTTTCACATTCTTCCGTCGGTCTTAAATCTTCACGAATCCAATGCACTTCTTTTTTAGGAATGAACAAAGCTTTTCTGGCTAATAATGGATGCCCATGTCCCATGCCTACGTAAACAATGTTTTTCACCACATCGGTTCCAATCACAAACAGCGGCTCTTTCTTTCCCCCAACATTTAGACCTTTTCTCTGTCCCACAGTAAAAAAGTGAGCCCCATTGTGTTCCCCTACAACAGTTCCGTGTTCAGGTTTAAACTGATATGGTGCCGAAATATCTGCTAAAGTTTCTGATTTTGGGATTATTTCATCAGCCTTAGCGTGCATAATTTCAATGATCTGACCTTTCATGGCCTT